>JBLMZZ010000163.1:0-3250 GCA_050259095.1 Omnitrophica WOR_2 bacterium
AGATGCAATGCATAAAGTGATTTTAGTAAAGCTGGTCCCCAGTGATTCGAAAAGCTATTATATACTTCATGTACTGCATTTTGTCTGGCACCAATGAGATTCTTCTGATAAAGCATAACAAAATCTTTCATGTCCTGGTAACAGTCGGCAATGCACTCCGCAATACTAGCTTTCTCCGCTTCTGTATCTTCATTATGAGGTTCAGCACAGATCCAGAAATGATCATTTGGATATAACTTGTTTCGTAAAGTATTAAAGAGAGCTTCCCATTCTTCCTCAAGAACAAATCGTTCATTTAACTCAGGATTTTCAGGTAAAACATCCTTTAAAAGAGATCCTTTTAAATATAACAGAGGATTTATTCGACGGTAATAGGTAATGATATCTTCTTTAGTGTAATCACTGATCTTTTCTGTAAAAAGACAGAATTCATTTGCTACAGTAAGAAGTTCAAGTACTTGTTTGGTATATACCGGGTCGTTTGAATTATTCACTTTTTAAAATTTAAAATGCAAATTTAACCAATCGTTATTTATAATTGCTGCTATTTATACTCAACTATTTCTGGTTTTTCAATAAGGTACTTTTCCAGACCTGTTTGAGGAAGGTCAGAAAAGAAGAATTCAACTGCTCTAATATTCTCAGGAGCAATGAGGTGAACAGCAAAAGAAATTTGAAAGGTTGAGAATACGAGATTTTCATTTCTGAACCTGATACCTAGTCCGATTGCCGGGTAAATATTTTGAATTGCAAGACGTTGATCCTTTGGTGCTACAACAGCAGCATCAGCATATACGAAAGGTGCAAATCTAAATCCAAGGAAATAGTTCTGTGTAAAGAGAACTGATTCAATATGAACACGCATTCTCTTATATCCTAACAGTTCATAATTATTAAAAAGATTACCTGTATTGCCATCGTTAATTGAAAGCTTACCCGGAACCGATCGTGAAAGGCCGGTAGTGAATCCCAGAAATGCAAAATTCCGAATGCTGTTTTTCCCCGATTTAACAAGAGGTGAAATTAATTTTAAACTCGTTTTTAACACTCCGTCTTCATAAAATCCATTTTTAAGATATCCTCCAATCTGAAGATCAAGACCTATTAATCCGGCGTAAGTTATAGGCTTTAGGAAATCGGCTTTAAGAGCTGTATAGAATCGGTTAGTTAACTCAGTATTTTCCCAGCCAAAGACAACTTCGGCATGATGCCCATATGGAATATCCTCAGTTCTTCCATATCCATAAAGCATGTTTGTACGATAGAATTCACTTCGCAAAACGTGGAAAGCAAATAGTATTCTTGTGGTATTCACCATGGGAGGTTCACTAAGCAAAGAGAAAGGCGGGGTATCATAAAAATCCAGCTGATATAATCGGGCGGTCAATGCAATTTGCTGTCTTCGTGATGATATATCTTTCAATCGGTTAGTAATTGTTGCATAACCGGCCCATACATCAAATATTCTATTGGTGAATATATACCTTGGACTGGAAGTGTTATTATAAAGCCACGACCTGTTATATGCAATATATAATCCGCCTGCAAAATGAGTTTCAGGTGTAACGAAAGGTCTGGTCAAATCTATTCCTATGCGTTTTTGTAGTGGATCATTTGACCATAATATGCTAAAATCAGTGAATGAATGTCTGATATTTCGAATAGTATAAGACCCTTCACCTAAGAAAAAAGAAGGAGAGTAGTGTTTATTATAGCCAAAAGATTGCCCGAATTGATGCCCAAGTCCGAAAATGTTCCTGTTATATAGTCTGAGAGAAAAATTCTTAACAGAATTAATCTTAAGATCAGCACCAACAGGAAAAATGTCTTTAACAACTAAAATAAGATCAACAGTATCTCTACTTACCGGATCAACGATAAAACGGGCATCTTCAAAAATAGGGGCATTACGAATGATACGCTCGTTATCAGATATTTTAACCGGATTCAAACGATCACCTTCTTTAAACAGCAAGTATGATTTAATGACATCATCTCGTGTTGGGAAATGAAGATCATTTATCGTTTTTGTAATTCCTCTATTTTCCAGATGGATTGTATCATAAATAGAAGTGCCAAAAGGGTTGAGCTTAATTATCCTAACCGATCTGATAACTCTATTTCTATATCGACGAAAAGTTGCATTGGCAGGAAGGTTATCAATTTTCAGGTTTTCTGCAGTTTGAGGCTTCCTGAAGATTAATGGATAGAGTTGCTTATAAATATATCCACTATCGGCTTTACGCTTTATCCTGTAATAAAAGTCATCTGAGGCTTGAATTCTCTTCAAAAGTTTACGATACTCCGTCCTGCTCATTTTACTGTCTGCTTCATTATCAAAAGGAAGTAATGAATCATTGTTTTGAGCAAAGACCGAATAGGACAATCCAAGGATGCTCAGTAACAGTAATATTTTATACAGGGCAAAATTGAACCGCAGAAGTATCTTCATAATGACTTAAAAAGTAACACTAAGATACCAAACAAATCTTGTTCCTTTTTATTCAGACTAAAATGATTTTTTAAAATTATTGATGGGATAAAGCTATATATGGCATTATCGTAATGGAAGGTAAATATAAAAAGGCCCATCTTTTGAAGATGGACCTTTCCCCAACACTTATGAAAACAATATTATACTCGTTTCTCTTTAATCCTGGCTTTCTTGCCTTTAAGATTACGCAGGTAAAAGATACGTGCTCTGCGAACTACGCCATGTTTGTTTACTTCAATTTTTTCAATAAAAGGTGAAGTAATTGGGAAAATCCTCTCAACTCCGGTATTGCCCGAAACCTTACGGACAGTGAAAGTTTGTGTGGTGCTTTCACCTGAACGCTTTAAAACCACGCCCTGGAACTGCTGAATTCTTTCCTTATCACCTTCTTTTATCTTATAGTGAACGGTAACGGTGTCGCCTGCTTTAAAGCTGGGGAATTCCCTGGTAACCACGAAGGTTTCCTCAACATACTTCACTAATTCCTTCTTGCTCATTACTTTAGGTATTTAATTATTGGCGTTTCTGAAAATGAGTGCAAATATACGGCAAAATATTTTTAATAAGCAAACAGGTTAGTGAAATTTATTCACTTTATCTGCATAAATGTCCTTCTTTCACCCAACCTGATGCAGATCAGTATCCTCATACCCGGTTTTATGGTTTGATTAATACATTTCTTTTTCTATCAATGAAAAAGAACCAAGTATATAATTGCCAGCACTTTACATTTAACTCTAAAATTTTTAGTTTTTA
>JBLMZZ010000164.1:0-14981 GCA_050259095.1 Omnitrophica WOR_2 bacterium
AGAGGTAACCGGGTTTATTTCTGTGGCAACGGGGGAAGTGCAGCTGATGCTCAACACCTTGCAGCTGAGTTTTCAGGGAGATTTTATTACGACAGACCACCTCTTGATGCAGAAGCATTGCACGTTAATACCAGTTACTTAACAGCAGTCGGTAATGACTACTCTTTTAATGAAGTATATGCCAGGCTAATTAAAGGTAAAGGTATTAAGGGTGATGTACTTGTGGCTATATCTACTTCAGGTAATTCTGCCAATATCCTTAGAGCTATAGATGAAGCAAGAATTATTGGTATGACAATAATTGGTTTAACCGGTAGCACTGGTGGAAATATGAAACACGCATGTGATTTGCTTATTAATGTTCCTTCAAGTGACACACCACGAATTCAAGAATCCCATATTACAATAGGTCATATTATCTGCGAAATTGTTGAAAGTTCAATTTTTCCCAGAAGCTGATGTTCATGTTGTTGCCCGATATTATTATTCTAGCAGGAGGACTTGGAACACGTCTCAGAGAAGAAGTTAACAACCTTCCTAAAGCAATGGCTCCAATAAATGGAAAACCATTCCTCGAATATATACTTGAATACATCAATCAAGCTGGATTTCAAAGAGTGATACTTTCTACCGGATACATGAGTAATTCGATTGAAGATTATTTTGGCAATAATTATAAATCAATTAAAATCGAATATTCCTTTGAACCTGAACCTCTTGGTACAGGAGGAGCTATTGCTCTTGCACTTAAAAAAGTGTCAACACCATTTTTCATTGTTATGAATGGTGATACTATGTTTAGAATCAACTTGCAACAGTTTTTTCAAAGACAAGTTGAACTGTTAGCTGATATTTCAATAGCACTCCGAAAAGTTGAAGATGCTTCAAGATATGGGCAAGTGACACTGGACCACGATAATGTTGTAACCCAATTTAAAGAGAAATCATCTACTCCCGACGCTGGATTTATTAATGGAGGTATCTATATCATTAAAAGCAAATTTTTTAAGAAATTGTCCTTTCCTGAAAAGTTCTCCTTTGAAAAAGATTGGCTACAAGTTGAAGTAAACAAACGTGAAATTTTAGGTCAGGTATTTAATGATTATTTCCTTGACATTGGTGTCCCGGAAGATTATAAACGAGCACAAAACGAATTCAATGCCTTTAAAAATTGATAAAAGCTGGAGTCTGTTTCTTGATCGGGATGGCGTTATTAATGAACGCTTACCTAATGATTATGTTAAGTCAACTGAGCAATTTAAATTTATTGAAGGCACACTTGAAGCAATAGCCATTTTTACTCAATTCTTTGGTCATATTTTTATAGTTAGTAATCAACAAGGAATAGGTAAAGGTTTAATGACTCAAACAGAGCTTGATGCAATACATAATTATTTAGTTTCAGAGGTTAATAAAGCCGGCGGTAGAATTGACAAGATTTACGTTTCTCCATATCTTCATTCTCTAAAGCATTTTACCAGAAAACCTTCAGTTGGAATGGGTATCACAGCAAAAAAAGACTTCAAAGAAATCTCTTTTCGTAAATCAATTATGGCCGGTGATTCCCTTAGTGATATGCTTTTTGGAAAAAGATTAGGAATGACTACTGTTTTAATTGACAATTGTGAAGCTGCAAAGAAACGACCTGATCTCACTGATTTTTACTACCCCAATTTATTGAATTTCGCTAAAGTTCTTTAACCTAACTAATTGAATTTAATAAACGAGGCAATATGCTCCGTAACCTTCCATTTTAAAGTAAATCATACTATTCCTGCGATTACTAATATATCAATTACCAACGGAGAGATACGCAGGATAGAGAATGGAAGCATAACCAGGAATATTGCCTGAATATAAAGGAATTAGCAAACTCCGAATTTATCACTCCTACATAGTAATTCTCAAATTCTATTTTCAGAACATTTACAGGATAAGTTTGTTTTCAGTCTTTCAGTATTCCTAAACACTTGGAGGATGTCAAATATTCGTTTTAAAGCGTTGGAAATGTCAATGTTAAGATCCAGACGCCAATTACCCTTTATTCCTGAACGGCCATCTACTTATTTTGGTGAATTAACTTTTAATAAATCAGCAATGAGCGATTACCTTTCTCGTGAAGCTTATAAATCTGTTCAAGCTGCTATCGATCAAGGAATTAAAATTGAACGTCGTATTGCTGATCAAATAGCATCAGGTATGAAATCGTGGGCAATTACAAAAGGTGCTACGCATTTTTCTCATTGGTTTCATCCACTAACTGGTGCTACAGCTGAAAAGCATGATGCTTTCATCACACTTCTTGAAGATGGAAAAGCTATTGAAAATTTTACCGGGAATGAGCTTGTTCAACAGGAACCTGACGCTTCAAGCTTTCCGCATGGTGGAATTAGAAATACTTTTGAAGCAAGAGGATATACTGCATGGGATCCTACCTCCCCTGCTTTCATTTTAGATAGTACGCTTTGCATTCCAACTATTTTTATTTCATATACCGGCGAATCACTTGACTATAAATTACCTCTAATAAAAGCTCTTACTGCTCTTGAGCAAGAAGCAACTAAGATTTGTAAGTATTTTGATAAAAATGTTAACCGCGTTCAGGCAACTCTTGGATGGGAACAAGAATACTTTCTTGTCGATTCAGCCTTATACAATGCCCGTCCTGATTTGGCTCTTACAGGTAGAACACTATTTGGCCATGCAAGTGCTAAAGATCAACAGTTATCAGATCATTACTTTGGTGCAATACCTGAGAGAGTAATTGACTTTATGCGCGAATTTGAATATGAAGCTCTTAGACTTGGAATTCCCGTTAAGACAAGACATAATGAAGTTGCACCAGGTCAATTTGAATGTGCACCGGCATATGAAGAAGTTAATGTTGCCATTGATCATAATCAACTCTTAATGCATTTGCTCGAAAAAATTGGTAAACGACATGGATTTATAGTTCTGCTTCATGAAAAACCATATGCAAATATTAATGGTTCAGGAAAACACAACAACTGGTCAATGCAAACCGATTCTGGTGAAAATTTACTATCACCAGGTAAAACTCCTGAAGAAAATCTGCAATTTTTAATATTCCTCATAAATATTTTAAAAGCTATAGATACTCATGCTGATATATTGAGAGGGTATATTGCTACAGCAGGAAATGACTTAAGATTAGGTGGGCACGAGGCTCCCCCTGCCATTATCTCAGCATTCATAGGAAGCAGGCTAATGGAAGCCCTTGAACAGGTTGAGTCAGAAACTAAACAGACAAGTAATCGTAAAACAAATAAGCCCTACAATATACCGAGAATTCCAGAAATTCTACCAGATAATACCGATAGGAATCGAACCTCTCCATTTGCTTTTACAGGAAATAAATTTGAATTCAGAGCAGTAGGGTCTTCTGCAAACTGCGCTGTACCAATGATTGCATTAAATACTATCGTTGCAAATCAGTTAAAATTATTTACGCTTGAAACCGAAAGACTCGTTGCACAGAACATAAAACGAGAAGATGCGATGTATCAAATCTTGGATAGATACATAAAGGAATCTAAAAAGATCATTTTTGAAGGGAATAGTTATAGTCAAGAATGGATTGATGAAGCTGCCAAGCGCGGATTATCAAATATACCGGATACACCAAGAGCGCTTAAAAATCTTATAACTAATGATGCAATTAGCGTTTTTGAAGATAACAATGTCTTAACGCGTAGAGAAATATTAGCTCGTTATGAGATACAGCTTGATACTTATGTGAGAAAGATACAGATTGAATCTCGCGTTATAGGCGATTTAGCAGTGAACCATATTATTCCAATTGCAATCAGGTATCAAAATCAACTTATAGAAAACGTAAAAGGATTGAAGGAAGTACTTGATAGTAAAACCTTTCAATCTCTATCAAAAACTCAGACTGATACTATCAGAGAAATCTCTGAACACATTATTACCATTAAGAATTTAGTTCAAAAGATGGTGGAAACCCGAAAAGAAATTAACAAATATCCTGCATTGGAAGAAAAAGCACTCGATTACCGTGATCAGGTATTCCCATTTTTTGAACAGATTAAGTACCGTGTGGATAAACTTGAATTGCTTATAGATGATGAATTATGGCCACTTCCCAAATATCGGGAGCTACTATTCGGTAGATAATTAATTGTCGAGTTGCTATTTGTTTCGTATTCCCAAACGCTTCCAATACTTCTTCTTGTTGGATAATTTCACTTATGTAGCTTAACCACTTAATCGACAACCTTTAGAGTTCGACTAAGAACATGGGTATCCAGGAAAAAGACAAATTCAAATCCAAATTTAATAGCAGAGTATCAATAACAATGGAAATATCATTAATTAATTGAAAGATCCTTTTAAATATTGACGTGTCATTTCTTGTTGGGGATTCTCAAACACTTCCCTAGCATCACCTTGTTCAATAATTTCACCCATGTACATAAATACCACATAATCAGCTATTCTTCTTGCTTGTCTAAGTACATGAGTAACCATTACAATAGTATATTGCTGTTTTAATTCAACAAATTTCTTCTCTATTGCTTCACTTGATATTGGATCAAGTGCTGAAGTCGGCTCATCTGCAAGAATAATATCAGGATCAACTGCTAATCCTCTGGCTAAACATAAACGTTGCTGTTGTCCAATCGAAAGTGCAGATGCCGGATCTTTTAGTCTGTCTTTTACTTCATCCCAAAGATTAGCTTGTTTCAAATAATGTTCCACTCTCATATCAAGATATCGCCTTTTCTTTCTACCGCTTATGCGTAAACCAAAGGCAACATTATTATAGATATTCATGGGAAGAGGATATGGCCTTTGCGACAACAGACCCATTTTTTGCCTAAGGATAGTAATATCCTCAGTAGTGTGCAAGATATCTTCATTACCAATGAAAATGCTGCCGGATACATGCATTTCCGGATAAAGATCTGTTAACCGGTTAAGACTCTTTAGTAGGGTCGTTTTCCCACATCCTGATGGACCCAGTATTACAGTGATCTTCTTCTCAGGAATCTCAAGATTTATGTTCTTTAGAATCTTTTGTTTCCCGATTGAAAGGTTCAAGTCTGAAATGTGTATTTTAGAATTTTCCTTCATGAACTACTGCTTAATACGGTTCTTATGATATTTCTTTGAAAAAAATCTTGACAGTATACTTATTGTCAGGATAATAATAGTAAGTACTAATGCTGATGCATAAGCACGATTTTGTACTTCCGGTATTGGTGAACTGAGCTGAAAAAAGATAGCCAATGGAAGAGTAGCCGTTGGTTGATTAAGAGCTGTTGGAATATGATCGGTATATCCAGTAGTAAATAAAACTGAAGCAGCATCACCAATAGCCCGCCCAAATGATAGCAACACTGCAGTTATAAGTCCTGATGTTACTTGTTTTACATAGATCCGATAAGAAATTTCAGAGGAAGTAGATCCTAAAGACATTGCAGTTTCAAGTAATCCCCGCGGTATTGTTTTTAGTACCTCGTCCATCGCTCTAACCATTATCGGTATAATAAAAAGTGTTACTGTTAAGATACCGGCAAGTAATGAGGTTTTTGCTCCAAAATATATCATCACTGTAAAACCAAATGCACCATATACAATTGAAGGCACTCCCCAAAGTAAATCAAGAAAAAAGCGGATACTGTCAACAAGTCTCTTGAATTTTATCAGATGTACATTCATCATCAATGCCACAGGTAAACCTATAATGAATGCTAAAAAAGTAGACGCTATTGCTAAATAAAGAGAGCCAAGAATTGCATTTAATATACCTCCCTCCTTTCCAAAGTAGAACCCACCTTTTGGTGTTTCACTTATCATTTCCCATGTTAAAGATGGAAGACCCTTATAAAGAATACTAAATATGATTATTGTTAGAGCAACTACAATAATGTTAGTTGATAAGAACATTAAAGCTCTAAATAATTTTTCTTCTATATGGCGCCACTTCCTCATTATTGTTTCCCTTCTAATCTATGTATTGCAATTCTTGAACCCATATTAAATAACATAACTACAACGAACAAAACCAGTGCAGCCAGCATTAATGCTGAATCGTATAATGGTATTGAAAGCATTTCACCATAATTATTTGCTATCAAAGCGGGTAAGGGGTAACCAGGTTGAAACAATCCCTTAGGAATAGTAGTAACGTTTCCTACAACCATCAAAACAGCTATCGTTTCTCCAAAAGCCCTTGATACACCTAATCCAAATGCAGATATAATTCCAGGGAAAGCTTTACGAAGTAACACCAATTTTATTGTTTGCCATTTCGTTGCTCCCACCGATAAAGAAGCTTCTTTTAATTCATCCGGAAGGGTTTTAAATACTTCAATTAGAATATTTAAAATAAAAGGAATAATCATTACTGCCAAGACTATTGCCCCGGCAATAATACTATAACCTGATGATTGTTTCCCTAAAAACGGTGCAACATAGTCAGAGATAAAAGGCACAATTACAAGAATGCCCCATACACCAAAAATTACTGAGGGAATTCCAGCAAGTATATCAATTACCGGATGCATTATTCTTAGCACCCAGGTGCGTGCATACTGGGTGAGATGTATAGCTGTCAGCAAACATATAGGACCTGCAATCATTAACGATATAATGGTTACCCATACTGAACTAATTATAAAAGAAAGGAACCCAAATTTACCTGATAGTGGACGCCAGTCACTCGAAAAAAGTAACTTGAAGATAGATTGATTATCGAGTAATAACATTGACTTGATATACAATCCAATTCCAAGAATAAATGGCAATAAAATAACCACAACCAGACCAATAATCATCCAGGTTGTATGTAATCTGCTCCTCAGATGTCGTTTGACTCTGAAGAAGCGAAACATCTCCTTACTTTGAAAGTTTTTGTAATTCGGTTTTAACTTTCTCTTCGGTAAGATTGACATATCCAGCATTATGTACAAATTTCTGTCCGTCTGTAACTATCCATTTCAAAAATGCAAGTACTACTACATTTTGGGGCTTTCCTTTAGATACAAAATACAGATCCCTTGCAGGAGGTGAAGGATATTTACCGGTAGCAATTGCTTCCATTATCTCATCCAATGAATCATAACAACGTTCATCATCTGTAATTGTACCATCATTATTAATATCAATTGGCACAATTGCAATACCGTTGTATGGTTTCCGTGTATTCATATCAAATGCGTAATTCACATTGTTATATCCAAGACCCGTTTTATCATTTTTAACTGCATCAGCGATTCCGGGATCACCAAAAACACCAATACCTTTAAGTGATTCTTGATTACTACCAAGGAATTTACCCCACATCTCAGCTGCACCACATGCATCTGATCTTGTATAAGCATTGAGTCTTGTTTTATCGTTTGTCTTGTATAGATCTCCCCATGTTTTAATAGTTCCTTTCAAGTAAATATCCATTAACATTTCTTTACTCATACCTTTTTCTGCTATTATCTTAGCTGATGCATTGGCAGGGTTATAAGTACCAACAACAGCGTCTTTTGCTACTGCAATATACCATGCTCCTTTTGCTGTTTCTTCAGGAGTTATCCCACGTGAAAACATTCCAAGATCAACCATTTTAGATAAAGCATCTGTCATGCCTTTTCCTGCGCCACCTGCTGATATGTCTATTCTAACTTCAGGATGTAGCTTCTGGAATTCTTCAGCCCATAACACTGCCATAGGATATAAAGCAAATGCACCAGAAATAGAGATTGTTCCTTTTAATGTCCCATCTGCATTTTGAACAGATTTTGAATCCCTGTTATTACATGAGGATAAGATAATAGTTCCTGTTAATACGATACAAATTATCGACAATAGTAACAGACCGGTTTTGTTTTTCATCTTTAAGATTTATTAATGATTACCTAATGAAAGCTGATATATCAATCTAAAAAATTTAATATAATTCTTAAATAAGTCATACCACTGATTTCATGATACCTAACAAGGAAATAATAATTCTATTATTTTATTGTATCTCGCTTCCGTTCTGCTTTTCGCCAACTTGTTTCAATCAGCTAAATTATGGAAAAAGTAGGCAACTTAGCTATAAATTAAATTATAGTTAGTAACCAATAAATGTTAATAAATAACCTCTCTAAAATATTTGCTCAAGCATTATTTCTCTCTTTTTTGGTCTATCCTCTTCTTTTTCTTTAGTTGAAATTGTCACTTTATGTTGTTTTATGGTAATTCATAATTGCCCAACTGTTTAAAATCAAAGCAATTATCGATACAATTGCTATATTAGGCATTATATCACGTAATCCGCTTCCTTTAAGTACAACCATCCTGAAAACTTCTATTATGTATGAAACAGGATTAATTCTGGCAATTACTTTTGCCCAAAATGGCATACTATCAATACTTGTAAAAAGCCCCCCCATCAAAATGAATATCATCATAAAGAAAAACATGATAAACATTGCCTGTTGCTGAGTTTCACTATAAGTCGAAATAAGCAAACCAAATCCCAGAACAGCTAATAAGTAGACCCATATAAATACATAAAGTACTATCAGACTTCCTTCCGGAACGATTCCATATACTAACCAAGCCACTAAAAGTCCAATTGAAAACACAATATTTCCAAGTATCCAAAAAGGTATAAGCTTCCCCAGAATAAATATCTGTTTTTTAATCGGAGTAACGTTGATTTGCTCTATCGTACCTGTCTCCTTTTCTTTAACAATGTTTAATGCCGACATGAAAGCTCCAATCATTGTGACTAAAATGGCTAATATCCCAGGCACCATAAAAGTGCGGTAGTCCATTTTCTGATTGAACCAGTTAGAGTAGGTAACCTCTAAAACGGAACCAATGGAGTTTGATTCTAAACCACTCGTACTTTCACCTTTTCCTCGGTTGTCAATCGTTAGTCTAGTCTTTATTGTTTGATTGAACTCTTTAACAATCCGCACAAGATAAGATGATCCTATGTTTGCTTTACTTCCATTTATTGCATTAACGGCAATGAATAACTGTGCATTGCTTTCTCTTACTATGTTACGTTCAAATCCATCAGGTATTTCCAGAATCAAGTCAGCATCATCTGATTCTATAAATTTCATCGAATTTTTAAATGACTCATTGTAACTTATTAACCTGAAATATCCCGAGGAAGTAATTGATGAAACTAATTGATGTGACCAGGTTGAATGATCGTGATCTACAACAACCAGGTTTATATTTTTAACTTCATAATTAGCAGCAAGGGGCAATATTAATAACTGAATCACTGGCATTGCAACCATCATCGCCAGGATTATCTTATTGCGGAATATTTGCCTGAATTCTTTTTGTAGTAAAAATCCTAGAGTTCTCATGCAAGTCGTTGTTTAAAGCTCTTAATACTCAGGATAAAGAGGATAGTTGTAATAACTACCAGGGCAATCGTTTCTTTGTAAATAGCACTAAAACCAAGCCCTTTGATCATTATTGATTTCACTATTACATAATACCAACGGGCAGGAATAATATCTGAAATCCATTGCAGTATTTGAGGCATGTTTTCACGCGGAAACATAAACCCACTAAAAAGTAATGATGGCAATAACATACCAACTAATGAAATGAACATTGCAACTTGCTGTGAATTAGTCTTTATGCTTATAAAGATTCCTAAGGTGAGACAGGTTATTATAAAAAGAGTACTCTCTGCAAAAAGCAATATTAAGCTTCCATTTACCGGCAGCTTGAGAACAAAAATGCTCAGGATAACAATAGTAGTAACGTTTATCAGCGATAGTATAAGATAAGGGAATGCTTTTGCTATCATTACAAGCCATGGACGAAAAGGTGAAACCAAAAGCACTTCCATTGTGCCCGTTTCTTTCTCCCGCACTATTGTTATTGCAGTCATCATCACACAAACCAGCATTAAAACTAGAGCCATTACTCCAGGTACAAAATTGTGAGCACTTTTAAGCTGAGGATTATAAAGCATTCTAATCTCAGGTGTTATCTTGTACTGCTCTGTCGCTGCTCCATTAAATTGCAACTGAAAGTCCTGAATTATCGCTGATAAATATGTAACAAGCTGGTTGGCTGTATTTGGATCAGAAGCATCTGCTATTATTTGTAGTTTCGTTTTACCTGTGTGTGCAATATCAAGATCAAACTGATCAGGGATAATCAATACAATCTTTATTTTACCTTTCTTTAGTATATTTTGAACCTCTGCATCTTCTTGCAATATATTCCTGACCTCAAAATAGTTGCTTGCATCAATTTTACTAATAAGCTTTCGTGATGAGTAGTCACTTGAATGATCCACTATTAAGATCTGAGTGTTCTTAATTTCATTTGATAAAGCGAAGCCGAAAATCAATATTTGCATCACGGGCATCCCAAACAATATGAGTAACGTCCTGCGATCACGGAATACATGAGCAAACTCTTTTTTGACGAAGGCACTAAATTGTTTCATATTATTACCATTATTCAATAGTCTATAATCCCCCCTACTCTGCTCTCTTAGCGCTTCTTGCTAAGTGAAAGAATACCTCATCCATATTATCAGCATTATATTGTTGCTTAAGCAATGCAGGAGAATCCAATGCTTCAATTCTTCCATCAACCATTATTGATAATCTGTTACAGTATTCTGCTTCATCCATATAGTGTGTTGTTATAAAGACAGTAATTCCTTCTGCAGCAGCTTTGTAAATTAGATCCCAAAATTGTCGGCGTGCTAAAGGATCTACTCCACCTGTCGGTTCATCTAGGAATACAATCTTTGGTAAGTGCAGAATCGAAACTGAAAATGCAAGTTTTTGTTTCCACCCTAATGGGATTGAGGCAACCAGTGTATCTGCATTATCCGATAAATCTAACTGGGTTAACATTTCTTCTGTTCTATCTTTTATCTGCGTCCTACTCAGCTTGTAAATACCTCCAAAAAACCTGATATTCTCTCTTACTGTTAAGTCCTCATATAATGAGAACTTCTGACTCATATAACCAATGTTTTCCTTTATTTTTTCAGTTTGTTTATAAATATCAAATCCGGCAACCTTAGCACTCCCCGATGTAGGATTTGATAATCCACATAGCATTCTCATAGCAGTGGTTTTACCTGCACCATTTGCTCCAAGAAATCCAAATATTTCTCCCTTGTTTACATGAAAACTAATTCTGTCAACAGCTGTAAAATCACCAAATTTCTTTGTCAGATTCTCAACTGTTATCACTTTTTCATCCATAATTCAATTTCTTAAGAGATAGATAAAGCAATCCTCCACTGTAGGTTTATCAGGTTCCAGTATTAATTCAATCTGTCCTTTTTTTGTAAGGTAATCATTCAAATCATCAGGGTTAATCTCATTGTTTTTAAAGGTGATGTGAATCTTTTCACCAAATGAATAAGCATATAAAGATTCAGAATAATCCTGAGTGTCTTTAAGCAGACTAGAGATATTCGTTGACTTTGCTTTATACAATTTCAATGGGAACGCTTCAATCATTTTTTCAGGAGTATCAATAGCAAGTATCTTCCCTTTTTGTATGAGTCCTATCCTGTCACATCTTGAAGCTTCATCCATATAAGGTGTCGAAACCAGTATCGTAATATTCTGATCTCTCAGCTTTGCAAGCATTTGCCAGAATTCTTTCCTCGAAATAGGATCTACTCCAGTAGTCGGTTCATCCAGAAACAAAACTGATGGTTCATGAATCAATGCACAACAAAGAGCCAGTTTCTGCTTCATTCCTCCCGACAATTTGCCTGCCCGTCTATCCTTAAATGGCTCCAACTGTTTGTAGATGTCTTCAATCAAGTGATAATTTTCCTCAATCGTGGTATTAAAGACAGTTGCAAAAAAATTTAAATTCTCCTCTACTGTTAAATCCTGATATAATGAGAACTTACCAGGCATGTAACCTATTGACTGTCTTATTTTTCTATAGTCCTTTACAACATCCATCCCATTTACTATAGCACTGCCTTTATCTGGCAGAAGTAGCGTAGTCAATATTCTGAAGATGCTTGTTTTACCGGCTCCATCAGGACCAATTAATCCGAATATTTCGCCTTTCTTTACTTTAAACGAAACATCATCAACCGCCATCAGTTTATTCTTCCCATACCACTTACTAACTCCTGATATTTCAATTGCTTCCATCTTTAAAACTTTACTTCTCCGTACATTCCAATTTTTAAATATCCATCATTTACCACCCTTACTTTAATTGCATAAACCAGATTGGCTCTTTCATCTTTTGTTTGTATTGTTTTGGGTGTAAACTCCGATTTTGAGCTTATCCAATCAATAATTCCATTATATTCTTTATGAGCTCCTTTTGAATCATCAACTATAACTTTAACCTGCTGATCAAGTTTTACTGAGAGAAGCTGGTCACCTGTTATGTATGCTCTTAGAATAATTGACGACAAGTCCGCAATCTTATAAAGTGGTTTCCCAATCACAGCCATTTCATTCACTCTTGTGTACTGAGTGAGGATAGTACCTTTAACAGGATTGATAATCCTGCTTTTATTAATTTGATCATTCAATTGATCTATCTGGATTTTAAGCGGACTTGTTTCTGCACCTATGCTTGTTGTTGTGATATTGAGTGATGATTTCAACGCACTTAGCTGACTCTGAAGCACTGATACCTGTGCTTGTGCATCATCAAGTTGTTTTAATGTTGCAGCCCCTTCTTTAGCCAAGTTATCAACTCTTTCCTTTTCATGAATAGCTTGTTTCAATTGTTCCTGAAGTGCTGCCAACTGTAGCACCTTGTTTGGACTTTTACTTAAAACAGCATTTATCTGCTGCTTTAATTGTTCTCTTTTAAGCTGAAGCTGAGTAGTGTCAATATAACCAATCATTTGACCGGGAACAAGTTCCATACCTTCATCTATATTTAACTGACGAATTATACCGGTGGCTTCTGCAGATATAATCGTCTCCTCTGCTTCAAAGGTTCCCGATGCATCATACTCATTTACATTCTTTTTGCATGATATTAGGCTCAGTGCTAAAATGATTGCTAGTGTTGTTCTTTTCATTGCAGGCAGTTTTTATTAATTTCCGGTAATTAATTGGTAATTATATTCAGCAAGAAGCATTTGTATTCTATGAATTATTTGAGCTTGAAGTGCATTATCTGTATTATTAACTTCCCTAATATAATCTGATGCAGTAATAACTCCATTTTCTAATTGTGAAAGTGATGCTTTCTTAATGCTTAGCCTAAGTTCAATTATCTCATTATCACTTTCAATAAGCTTTTGATTCTTATTGAGTTCTACTTCTTGCTGTGTCATTTGAAGCTTTGTATTCAATAGGAAAGTTTCATATTGATATTCAATATTCCTTCTTGATAAATCAACTATTGATTTTTCTCTGTGCTTATTATAGAATCCACTTAATGGATATATAAACCTTACCCCTGCTATGTAGTATAAGTTAGCATCAGGATCTAACATATTCAATGCGGGTAGTCCATACCCTCCCTGGAAAAACAAATTTACTTTAGGAAGATTTTTTGAATTGATCGTTTTCAATTGAATTGCAGTACTATTTATTCTGGCAGCAAACAGGTCTTTTTCAGGTCTGTTAATGTCTTTATCAGGATTAATTTCTATTGGCATCTCCAATTCAGTAGTATCAGTAAGAGGCCTATTGATAAATAATCCTAACATGTTTTTGTAAGATTCCATGGCAGCATTTAATTCGATGAGCCTTTGATCTGTTTTTAACAATTCTACTTGTAGAGCGTCAACATTGCTTTTCAAAGCTGTACCATTTTTAAAAGCAGCTTGTATTTTATCTAACCCTGCTTTAATATCTCCTTTCGTTAATTCAACCTGATTGGCCTGACTTTTAAGTAATAGTATTCCAAAATATAGTTGGTTTATTCGCTCCTTTATTTTATAAAGCTCAACATTAAGATTCTCTTCCTCTATTTTTGATTGAGCAATTACATTTTCTTTCTGGTTCTTTACAGTACCACCATCATAAACCAGTTGAGTGACTTCTGCATACGCTTTATATTGATTCTTACTAATTTCAGGGATTATAATATTGGGTAGTTTTAATGGTAACTGCGTTACATCTGATTGAATAGTGTACTGACCATTCACTGATATTTGTGGTAAATAAGCTGATTTTACGTTGCTTACTGAATAATCACCACTTAGCTTTACCAGTTCAAGGTTTGATACTAGTGGATAATTTTTCATCGCCAATTCCTGACAAGTTTTTAATGTCAGATTGTTTTGCTGAGCAACTAAACTTGTGCTTATCAGAATAAGTAATAAAAGTAATGGAGAGAATGTTTTTGAAGATTTAGCATTCATAATAATAAAGTTTAATCATTTAAAGATCACACTCACAATCAGCATTTCAGGTATTAAGTATGGCATTTACCCAAATCGGTATGTACTTTTTCCTTTCCTTCATTAGAGTAATAAACTGTTCCTTTTCCATTCCACTTAAGCTAATGAATACTGGCTTTGCAATGAAGGGGAAGATGATCATTCCAAGAATTGAAAGCAGGAATTGAACAGGATCAACATTTGGATTTCTGTCCTTTATCTGCCTGATGAAACTAGAATCTTTGAGTAAAGGACTTAGTTGAATCTTAATACCGAATCCTTCAATATCCTTCTTAACCTCGCTCATCACCATCAAAGGTAAATCGGGGTTCTCTATAAGCATATCAATGTAATTCTCTGCAACGATTTCAATCTTAGTTTCAAAGGATAGATTAGGATTGATTAAGATAGGTACAATTGTACCAAATAATTGATAGATCTTCTCTTGCATTATTTCATTGAATAACTTTTCTTTACTTCTAAAGTAATAGTTAACTAATGCAAGATTAATCCCTGCCTCATCGGCAATATCTCTCGTTCGTGTTGCTGCATAACCTTTTAATGAAAATACTTTCCGAGCAGCTTCCTTAATTTTTTGTTCAGTTGAAATATCATCTGAATT
>JBLMZZ010000165.1:0-6637 GCA_050259095.1 Omnitrophica WOR_2 bacterium
GAGCGAGAGACAAAAGCGGAGATAATTACCGCAGAATCATTTGCCGATCTTCGCAAAACCAGTACATTGATCTTAGCAGGTGATGGTGCAGATAAATGCAAGGAGTTTTTAGCAGGCAATAACATAACTTACCTTGATAACTTTAACGCATCAGCCCGGTATATGCTTAATCCCTCTATCCATGCAATGAAAGAACAACATTTTGAGAACGTTGCATACTTTGAACCATTCTACCTCAAGGATTTTATTGCCGGTAAACCCAAAGTGAAGGGGTTGGATTAAGGTTGAAATTATTTAAACAATTCTTCCTTATCAACGATGTTGATCATATCGCCATCTTTTAATGTTCTGGAGATCGCACGATAAGGTCCACTGATAACCTGTTCACCCTTTTTAAGACCTTCAAGGATTTGAATATAGGTGTTGTCTTGTATTCCGGTCTTTACTTTGCGAATTACCGCTTTTCCTTTATCTGCAACAAACACATACTCCTGAATTGGTTCAGTAGCTTTTGTTGAATTCTCTTTATCGTTTTCAACAACAGTTTCTTGTTGCGGACCATTTTGTGGATTAACTTTCTTCTTATCAGTTGAATCTTTGCGTGTAGTCACTGACTGAATAGGTATGGTAAGCACATCTTTGGCGGAGGTAGTCTGGATATCTACAGTAGCCGACATCCCTGGTCTGAATGGAGATCCTGATTTAGCCAACAGGTCTTTGTATGAGTCAGGTAACATTCTTATTTTAACATCGAAATTAGTAACCTGATCGGCACTAACACCTACAATATTGGCTGAAGTAGCAATTTCAGTTACAATACCTTTGAACTTACGGTTAAGATAGGAATCAACTTCAACAAGAGCTGTGTCGTTCATTGATACCCTTACAATATCGTTCTCATTCACACTTACAATCACTTCCATGATAGCAAGGTTTGCAATACGAAGAATCTCAGTACCGCTTGAGAACTGTGAAGCACCTGCAACACGTTCACCTTTTTCAACATTGAGCTTTGAAATTGTTCCATCTACCGGAGCATAAATTGAAGTCTTGTAAAGGTTTTCACTAGCTTCTTTCACTGATGCTTCAGCACTTTTAACAGAGTACTCAGCGGCTTTTGCATTTTGCTCGGCAGCACTTACTTCTTCACGAGCTACTTCAAAAGCTGATTTTGCAGCGTCATATTCCGATGCAGAGATAGCCTTTTCTTTCCAGAGACGCTCATTCCGCTCAAAACTTGCCTTTGCATTAATAAATTGAGCCTCTACCTGTGCAACACGTGCTCGTGAATTAGCAAGATTTGCTTTTTGTGTGTTCAAACCTGCCAAAATTCTATCGTATGTTGAAGCATAGATTTTCGGGTCGATTTTTGCAAGAAGATCGCCTGCTTTTACCGGGTCACCTTCTTTCTTCATAAGCTCAACTACCTCACCACTTACATCCGGTGAAATTTTAACTTCAGTCTCCGGTTGGATCTTTCCATTTGCTGAAACAGTTTCAACAATTGACCTGTTTGTCGCTGCCTCAACAGTGACCTTTGTACCTTCAACCTTACCGATAAGTCCTTGTTTACGGGCAATTACCAATGCAATAATAATCACTACAAGAGCAATTAATCCCAGGCGGATCCACTTTTTACTGAACTTCATGATGTTGTTTATTTATTAAAGAGAATAGCTGCATAAATTATATTTATTTGAGCTTGAGTGGTTTGCCCATATAGAAATCGAGAACTGTACTCTTAAAAATGAAATCATATTTGCTCTGTAGCAGCTCAGATTGAGCATTTGTAAGGTCTTTCTTCGAATTATTGTAATCAACAGAATTCATGATTCCAACATTGAATTTCTGCTCTGCATATCTGAATGATTCCACATTTGCATTAACTTTCTTCATAGAAGCATTATAATTCTTAAGTGATGCCCTGGCATCAGTCCATGCAGTGTAGATCGTCTTTCTTAATTGAAGGCTCTGAAGATCTACATCCATTCGTGCGCTTTCAAGTGCAATCTTTGATTTACTAATTGCCGTACGTGTCTGCCATCCGTTAAGTATTGGAATTGTTAAGTATAATCCAATTGTCTGGTTATTGTTGTCCCTTATCTGACTGTTCCATGACTTTGACGTATATGTGCTTGTGAATGTCTTGGTATAAACCGGAAGAGTATCACCCTGAAGTGTTTGAGCGTATCCAATAGGCAAAATTGCGGGTGTTAACACAACATCCTGAGCTGCACCTGAATAACCGGTACCCCAACTACCACTGAGTGCAAGTGAAGGACTTTGCATACCTCTTGCTCTGGCCAGTTGCTTCTCACTTGATTGTGCACGAAGTCTTGCTGCTTCCACTTCAGGTCTGTCCTTTACGGCAAAAAGGTAAATATCATTTGGATCATTTACAAGTGCCGGTTGATCTTCTACGGAAAGGTTAGGTGCTACAACATCAAAACCCTGTGTCGTTGGAAGATCCAACAGCTGGGTTAGCGTCAGAAGTGATATGTCAAGCTGATTCTGAGCCTGCACAAGTGCCGATTCTTCGGTGGCAAGTTGTGCTTCAATGATATATGATTCGCCTTCTGCCATTGTACCTGCATCAACGAGTTTCTTCATCCTGTCAACCTGTTGGCGGGTAATGTCAAGCTGATTGTTGCGTATGTTAACCAATTCTTTATAAAACAATACCTGCATATAAAAAGTGGCAATGTTGAGCGAAAGATCATTTGAGTACTTTTCAGCATCCTTCATAGTTGCCATCAGATCAAGCTGTGTTTGTTTAATGGCGTTAATCTTCTGAAATCCATTGAACAAGGTGATGCCACCCTGCAAATAAAAGTTGTTTGATTGTACCCTGTTGGTAGCAAATTGATTGGTATACCGGTCAACTGTTTGTCCATAGTTATAAGCATGCGACGCATTAGCCGTTACTCCGGGTAAAAGATCAAGCTTTGACTGAAGTGCATCGGCTTGTGATGCTTTAACAAGGAGTTGCTGCTGTTTTAACTGCAGGTTGTTGTTTTGTGCATACTCAATACACTTTTCAAGCGACCACACCTGTTGAGCTTGTACGTTTGAAATAATAGCTGCAAGCAAGGCAATAACAAAAATTCTTCTCATGAGGTTTAATATTATAAATAAGAGAGATATACTAAAGATTGTGCCAATGTTGTAACATCCTAGAATTCAGTATTGCTTAATAATTCTTATTACTTGCTTTGTACGCTTTCGCTCAATTAAAGTTCAGTTCCGAACAGCCTGCCTGATTGAGAAATTATTTCAGATCAAAATTATGAGATTCGTTGATACAATTGATTTAATTTTACGGTTTATTTTCATATTTTATGAAACGTCTCACAAAGGTAATTTATTCCATTCTTTTTTATATTTTTCTTATACCCGGTTTAAATGCCCAATCATTAAGCGATACAATTGATGTAGTCCATTATGAGATTAATCTCGATGTAATCAATCTTTCCTCTAAAATAATTGCAGGTAAAACAAGTGTATCTGTTCACCCACTGCAACCCTTACTTCAAACTATAACTCTTGAACTCAAACAATTACAGGTTGACTCTGTGAAAAACAATTCGCAACAGACTTTAACCTTTGCACATAATGGCGACCGGTTACATATTATCCTGGTACAACCTGTCACCAGCGCTGATACGATTGATTTAACAGTTTATTATCATGGTATTCCATTTGCTGAGAGTTGGGGAGGTTTCCATTTTGCCGGATCTTATGCTTTCAATCTGGGTGTCGGTTTTGTTTCTATTCCTCATAATTTGGGAAAAGCCTGGTTTCCTTGTGTTGATGACTTTAAAGACAGGGCCTTATATGATTATCATATCAGGGTAGAAAATCAAAATCAGGCTATATGTGGAGGATTACTACAATCAATTACTGATAATCAGGATGGTACCCACACTTATTTCTGGCATACCAATAAAACCATCCCCACATACCTTGCTTCAGTGGCAGTTGGACCCTATGCCTTAAAGACTGATTCTTTCAATGGTTTGCAGGCCGAAGTACCCATTACTTATTATGTACGCCCCGCTGATACGAACAAGGTGAACGGGACTTTCCTGAATCTTAAAAATATTGCCTCTATTTATGAATCAAAATTCGGAGCTTACCCTTTTTCAAGAATAGGTATCACCGGCACTGCTCTGGGCGCAATGGAACATGCTGAAAATATATTTTATCCGCATGCTTCAATAACCGGCAACTTGTCGAATGAATGGTTATATGCACACGAACTCTCACACATGTGGTTTGGCGATAAGGTTACTTGTGCAACAGCTGCCGATATGTGGATGAATGAAGGATGGGCACGCTGGTGCGAATTGATCTTTACTGAATTCCTTTACGGACAAGACGCTGCAGATGCTTATCTCAAGCCCTTGCTTCGTGATGTACTTCAAACTACACACCTGCAGGATGACGGTTATCGTGCATTATCACCTATGTCACAGGAATATACATATGGAAGCACTGTTTACGACAAGGGCGCTATCGTCACTCATGCCCTTCGACACTATATAGGAGACAGCCTTTTCTTTCCGGCAGTAAGGGATTATCTGCAGACTTATGGATATAATCATGCTACTTCTTATCAGTTGCGTGATGCTTTGAGTCAATCATCAGGAGTGGATCTTACCGGATTCTTTGATTTCTTTGTCTTTACACCCGGGTTTACTCACTACTCAATTGATTCTTTTAATGTTACACCTATCAGACAAAACTACCTTATTAATCTTTTTATAAAACAGAAACTAAAAGGAACACAATCATATGCTCACGATTGCAGGGTTGATGTTTCATTTATGAAGAATGACCGTTCATTTGAAACGCATCAAGTGCAATTCTCCGGAATGACTAATACAGCGAGTGTTGTTCTTGATTTTATACCGGTGTTAGCAACCACTGATTTGTATTGCCATGCTGGGGATGCAACAACCGATGAAGCAAAAACCATTAATTCTATAGGGGTTTACGATTATCAATTCACTTTTTGCAAGCTAGATGTAAAACAGGTAAATGATTCAGCGTGGGTAAGAGTCACTCATAACTGGGTTGCCCCTGATAGTATGAAGACCATTCAACCTGGCCTTTCATTAAGTACTTCCAGGTATTGGACGGTTGAAGGAATATTTCCAGCCGGTTTCAATGCTACAGGCATTTTTAATTATAATAAAAATGTACTGGATGGCGATATCATCACAAACTCAAATGACTCACTCGTCATGTTGTATCGTGAAGATGCCGGGCACGACTGGCGATCAGTTGCTTTTACAAGAACGGGGCCGTGGCAGTTAGGCTTTATTTATGTAAATGACATAATTACCGGTCAATACACCCTTGCTATTTGGGATGAGTTATATACAGGATACAATCACCTGCCGATAAGCGACAAATATCTTAAGATCTTTCCAAATCCTACAAGTGATACCTTCACTATTCAAAATTCATTTGACCATTCGGCGAAGATTGAGATACATAAGACAGACGGAAGTCGCGTTTTCACTTGCAATGTGAATGCAGGCGATCAAATAAAATGGTCAGGAACACCAGGTGTGTATATCGTTTGTCTATATAACAGGAAGAAATTGGTAGCAGCAACTAAGGCAATAATAAAATGAAAACCATTGAAACTCTTACCTGGTATCTTGAGATGAAGAGCAAACCCGCATTGGGAGTACCACTTCCTGAAGGATTTACAGTTGCTCAATACTTACAACCGGAAGTTAAAGATTATCTCAGCATCTATAAAGCCGTTGGAGGGAAATATCACTGGTACGATCGACTGCTGATGAACGAAGATGATCTTAATGCTATTCTTCACCATGAAAATACATCTGTTTGGTTTCTTAAGTATAATGGGCAGACTGCAGGTTTTGTAGAATTTAATTACTGTGGTAATGAAACCGAGATCGTTTATTTCGGACTCTGTGAAAATTTTACCGGTAGAAAAGCAGGATTCCCCTTCTTATGTTGGGCAATTGAGCATGCCTGGCAAGAACCAATCACACGCTTGTGGCTTCATACTTGCGATCTTGATCACCCGGCAGCTTTACCGTTATATCAAAAAGCGGGATTTGTTGTTTATAAAACTGAAACAATTGTGCAACCTATTTTAACCGATGGAAACTAAAATTGCTAAAATAATTTCTGTGATCGTACACCCCATGTTCATTCTCACATGGGCAATGCTCATCATGCTCAATCTTGATGCATACTTTGTGATGATATTACCCGATAAACTCAGATGGACAATTATTCTCCTGGTTTTTGGTAATACTGCCCTATTGCCGGCAATTCTTATTTGGATCATGGCAAAGCGTAATATTATAAGCAGTCTTCAAATGCCACTTAAAGAAGAACGTACTTATCCCTACATGATCTTCTCAATATTCTATGCTTCGACTTTTTTCCTGTTACGTAATATTGGACTTCCACAGTTATATTATATGTTCATTGCCGGAGGACTTGCATCCATAATAATAGCGACGGTAATAAATTTCTTCTGGAAGATTAGTATCCACATGATTGGGATAGGAGGCTTAACAGGAGGATTCCTCGCTTTATCCTTTAAGTCCCTTATTGATGAGCCACTGCTTATTATTATCCTTCTTCT
>JBLMZZ010000166.1:0-5286 GCA_050259095.1 Omnitrophica WOR_2 bacterium
GTACAACTATCATCTACACCAGTTGAATAATATCCGAATTCACTGTCTTCATAGCAGCGCAACATGCAGGGCGCAGGGACATCACTACCGCATTCTTCCTGCGGGAACATAAAGCCATAACTGCCGAATTTTTCAGAGATTCGTGTTTGCTCATTCCCGCAAAGACTGAAGTTCCATCCAAACTCGGGGAAAGATACAATCATGTATTTAAATGACAATCCGTTTAATTCCTCATAATCAACACTGTCAACCAATATATTCGTTAACGTATCGCACATATGATACAAACTTGGTCCATAGGCTGTCCATTCGCTCTGAGGTTGTATAGAAAAGTCATACAATAATCTGAAAGCTGATCCATCATATAACCATACCTGATCATCATTTTTGTAAGTATAATATTTCCTGTTAAGGTAGTAAGGATCCCGAATACATTCCTGTTGCAGTATCTTACAAGATATTCCATTAATAACCGTGTCGCCGATTGATTCAATAGTGATATAAGACTCTGCGTTCCCGTTGTTATATGGGAATTCATAGTACCACTTTGCACCGGTTGGCGCCCATTCTGTTTGAGCTGAAAGTTTGATAGTGCAACTCAGGATGATTGTAAGAATTGTAAAATAAATTCTTGTTTTCATGGATCTTAATTTGAAGGTTGATGACGAATACGGTATATCTGGTGATATTCTTAATAAGTATATTCAATCAAGGTAAGCCCAAAATCAATAATAACATGTACAAATATAATATTTAATGTTAAATATGCGATGAATAATAAATATACATTTCTCAAAAAAAAGAAACTTTATTGTTGGTGGTAAAATGAATTTCAATCATTGGAAAATCACCTAAGAAAGAAAGTAGAGACGCGAATTATCACGTCTTTTTCTATATTTCCAGGCGTTCGAGTCATGCTATTTATATCAGATAAGGGTCCTTAGTTAAGTATCGTTAAATCAATCAAAAGATTTCTCACTTCGTTCGAAATGACGAGGTTATCAATAGGTTATGGGGAAAAGGGAGGGCGCCGGGTAAGTTCTTTTGAACGCCGAAGGCTTTGAACAACCTTTGAACGCCGCAGGCTTTGAACAACATTGAACGCCGTAGGCTTTGAACAACCTTTGAACGCCGAAGGTATTGAACAACCTTTGAACGCCGAAGGTATTGAACAACCTTTGAACGCCGAACTCAGAACGTTAGACGCGATAAATCGCCGTCTCTACAAACGCCGAACGCCGAACACCGAACGCTGAACGCGTTTAATATGCTCTTTCGTTGCGTCCTTCAATATAATTGATGAAAGATCTGTTCACCACTTTATTACCACCGGGAGTGGGATAGTTGCCGGTAAAGTACCAGTCGCCGGTATTGTTGGGTATTGCCTGATGGAGATCTTCAATTGTTTGGTAAACAATTTGAACTTTTGCATTGCAATTTTGGGGGGTTACAAGTTCAGACACTTTTGCTGAAATCTGGGTGGCGGTGAAAGGACGGTAAATCTCTTTAACGAAATTAACAACCTGCTCCTTAGGAAGGAATTCTTGTTCCTTACATTTGCGGTAGACCTCATTAATGATTTCAGTTTGATTGGTCTCTTTCAGCAATTCAATAGCTGCATTAAAAGCTATGAAATCGCCTAATTTGGCCATATCTATACCATAACAATCAGGATATCTTATTTGTGGAGCCGATGATGCAACAACAATTTTCTTTGGTCCCAGTCTGTCAAGTATCCTGATAATGCTCTTTTTGAGAGTAGTACCTCTGACGATTGAATCATCGATGACTACCAGATTATCGGTACCCGGTATTACAACACCATAAGTAACATCATAAACATGGGCGACAAGATCATCTCTGGCAACATCCTGCGTGATAAAAGTACGCAGCTTAATATCCTTAACAGCCACTTTCTCCATACGCGGTTTAAGGCTCATTATCTCATCAAGCAATGACGGAGTGAGGTTGGCAGCTTCTTTAAGTAAACGGTCCTTCTTGATATTATCACAAAAACTACCAAGTTCTTCTATCAATCCATAATATGCATCTACTGCAGTATTAGGTATATAAGAGAAGACGGTGTTTTTGATATCGTGCCCAACAGCATCAAGAATAGCAGGAGTAAGTGCTTTACCGAGCCTTTTACGTTCGCGATAAATATCTACATCGGTACCACGACTGAAATATATCCGTTCAAATGAACAGGCTTTAAGTTCAGCAGGTTTTAATATCTGATGTTGAGCTGTAGTGCCATCTCTACTAATTATGAGCGCATTACCCGGCTTTATTTCCTTAACTTTATTATACGACAGGTTAAAGGCAGTTTGAATTACCGGACGTTCAGAAGCTACAACTACAACGTCCTCATCCTGATAATAGAATGCTGGTCGGATACCATTCGGATCACGAAATACAAATGCGTCACCATGTCCGAACATCCCTGCAATAGCATAACCACCATCCCAGCTTGCAGAAGCGTTTTTAAGTATTTGCTCCACATCAAGTGAGCCTGCAATCATTGAGGTAATTTCCTTTTTAGTAAAACCTTCACTCTTATACTTTTCATAGAGCCGTTCATTTTCTTCATCGAGGAAGTGACCGATCTTTTCAAGAATAGTAATGGTATCAGAGGTTTGTACCGGATATTGTCCAAGATCAACGAGGCGGTTAAAGAGTTCGTCAACATTGGTCATATTGAAGTTACCAGCAATAACGAGGTTTCGGGTCATCCAGTTATTTGCCCTATGAACAGGGTGCAGATTTTGAATACTGTTTTTTCCGAAGGTACCATACCTGAGATGTCCTAAAAAGAGTTCACCTGCAAAGCCTGTTTCCTGTTTGAGTGCGTTAACATCATTCAATCGACCGGGGTGAAGTTTATTAAAGTTCTCAATCTCAGAGTAAGCTGCATTAAAAATATCTGAAATGGGAGTGTTGGAATTTGAACGGTGGCGGTCAATGTACTTGTGACCGGGAACAGGATCAAGCTTGATACAAGAAATACCTGCACCATCTTGTCCCCTGTTATGCTGTTTTTCCATCAACAAATGAAGTTTATTTAGTCCCCAGGTTGATGTTCCATAACGACCAAGATAATACTCCAAAGGTTTGAGCAATCGCACCATAGCAATACCACATTCATGTTTAATCTGCTCGCTCATTTATGTTGGATGTTAAGATTATTCAGATATTTGCTTTAAAAAGAATTTGCAAAATTAAGCAATTTACTGATATAGTGGTTATTTCTCTCAATACAGGAGTATACCTTTTAAGTTGATAATAGATTAGTTAACAGACGTTTAATCTCGTTTTATAGTGTTTTATGGAAAATGTTTTAATCAGACAGGCAACAGATGCTGACATGGCCTTCATAGTTGAGAGTCAGTTAAAAATGGCGTTTGAGACAGAGGGATTGTTACTTGATAAACTCACCGTGACCTTAGGGGTGAAAGCTGTGGCTGAAAATCCGCTTAAAGGTTTCTATATTGTTGGTGAATCAGATAAAGCACTCGTTTCATGTTTAATGATTACCCCCGAATGGAGTGACTGGCGGAATAACTGGGTGTGGTGGATTCAATCAGTATATGTTACTCCCCCAATGAGAAAAACAGGTATTTTTGGATTAATGTATTCATACATAAAGTCGCTTGTAATTGAACAACCGGATGTTGCCGGAATACGTCTTTATGTTGATAACACGAATGTTAATGCACGTGAAGTTTACAAACGCATTGGAATGAATGATGAGCATTACAGGCTTTTTGAATGGATGAAAAACTGAGTATCTTGCACTTGTTTTAGAAATAACCATCATAACCCAAAACCCATAACAATATGAAATACTTACTTACTTTAGTTCTGTTTGCTTTCATAACATTCACTGGTAATGCACAAATGCGCAACTGTCGCAATGCGATGCCTGAAGGCATGTTCAGGCAGCAACATAAATCTCTGATGATGCAACGTGGAGATCGCATGCGATTGGAACTTGCCAACTCACTGGTTAATGATAATTGTTTAAACTCTGAGCAAGTGAAGAGCATTGCAGTTTTATTTTCGGATGATTTTATGAGACTTGATTTTGCAAAACACGCTTTTGATAATACAATCGATAAGGAGAATTTCTATCTGGTATATGATGCATTTACAAATTTCTCTACTGTGTTTATGCTTCATGATTTTGTAAGGGACTTTGAGCGTCATCCTCATGATTATCTTCCTCCATCAGATTATTCTTCACACAATGATAATCATCAACCACCGATTGCTAATTGTGAAATCTCGCGAGATCAGTTCAATGACATGGTTGAATCAATTAAAAAAGAATCCTTTGATAATACTAAGCTTGAACTAGCAAAAAACATTTTAAGATTAAACCCATGTTTCTATACCCAACAGGTAAAGGAGATTGTTTCGGAGCTTGATTTTGAAAGCGGCAGACTAGAGTTGGCAAAATATGCCTGGGACTATACCATCGACAGAGAGAACTATTACAAGGTTGCAGATGTATTTAGCTTCAGCAGCTCAAAAGAAGAATTGCTGAAATATATTCAAACAAGGCAATAGAGAAAAACTGTAATTTGTATAAGATCTTAATAGAGGAAGCCTTTGATTTCATGGATTTCCTGTGGATTGCCTTATCTATAGTACCTAAAATATGCGGATTGTAAGCTTAAACTTTTCAGCATATTACACTGTTAATTGACGTAAAATTTATAAAATGAGAACCGGAATGTTTGTTCTATTTTTTAGTATCGTACTTCTAGTCTACTTTTTCGTTAACTATTATATTTATTCAAGAGGATTACAGCTTATACCACAAGGAACCGACATAAGGACGTGGTTTAAGGTTGTTTTTTGGATTGTAGCATCGTCATATATTCTGGGCAGAGTAATTGAACGTTTTTGGATATCCTATTTCACTGATGCGCTTACATGGATCGGTTCTTTTTGGCTTGCAGCAATGCTTTATCTCTTCCTGATAGTGCTTTTTATTGATATTCTGAGGGTTGGTGATTACTTCTTTGGTTACTTTCCTGCCAGTATGTCCTCAGAAAAGTTTAAGTTATACTCGTTGATAACAGCAGTTTCTTTGATTACTGTGGTGGTTATTATAGGGCATTTCAATGCTATTAACCCTAAAATCAAAAAGCTATCTATTGATATTGATAAGCAAGCCAATGGGATGAAACATTTAAAGATAGCGCTTGCATCGGATATACATATGGGTACTGTTATAGGTCCCAGGCGTATGACAAAGTTTGTAAAGAAGATGCAGGAAAT
>JBLMZZ010000167.1:0-3964 GCA_050259095.1 Omnitrophica WOR_2 bacterium
GCTCCAAAGCAATTAACATCTGTATGACTTTCGGTAAGTGTGAAGATAGTTGAAGGACCTCTGAGTGAACCATTAAATTCAACATTCCCGGTAAAGAAGTTTACGGTAGGAGTGGGGGCGCTCCAACCGTAAATTCTTATGCTTAAGGATTGTGGATATGTTACTGTTATTTCGGTGTTTACTCTGAGGTCGCGGGAACTGTTTTTACCTACAAAAATGCCATGTCCTATTGGAGTAGATTGTTTTTGAAAATTATCGAGTGAATAATGTACAGCGATACGCATATTAACAAGGTTTAGACTTACTTCGAAGTCCAACTTGTTTAGGGTAATAGTTTCGTCACGTTCAGGGGTGATGGTATATTCAAAATAATCTGATTTATCAAGGTCACGACTATTCCAGCCACATGCTGTTGCACCGTTTATAGAATCATAACGAAAAGAATTGAGGCCGGGACCGTAGGCAAAAGTTGCACTTCCTATTCCGGAAGTATATACTGATTCTGAATCATTGGTAAGAGGCCATATAACCTTTACAGGTTGTTGTGCATGAGCAGAAAAGAAGGTTAAAAAGAAACTGAGAAGGAGAAGAATAAAGCCTGCACGATTTGTGGCTTCTACCTTTACCCTGCTCTTTAACAGTGAAAAAAGTGAAGCCGACAAGTTTACGTGATCCTTAAAAAAGGATCTGTAACAGTATGTATATTCTGCCCCCAAAATATACGCTTTGTTGTTAAGTTTCTGACAGCTGATTATTAGTTACTTATAAAAGAAAGCTAATCAATCATCTGTTCTGTTAGCATTAATCTCACTTTTGTCAAAAGGTAATATCCAAAAGTATAAAATATTTGCCTATTGATGCGCTTTACGCTGTTATCAAGAATGAATTAAGCATTACAAAGATTTAAATATCAAAGATTTTATTTTTATAGCCGTATCAAATGTGATACATCCAATGTGGTGTAAATAAATAAGTTGAATATATTTCCTGCTATAAATTACGGCCATTAGGTTACGTTATATAATCAAGAAAATTAATTATGTTTCATTAGAAAAAAAAAGTAAAAAATTCTTAAATAAATGGATACTTAAATTTTTTAGGTAAATTATTATCTTGATGCAAAGTACACTTTAAGTACACGATTGTTTTATCAATAATAGTATCTTTACCATTAATTTATTTCATATGCTGACTGCCAGCTATAAAGAGCATATCCTTAATTTTAAGAAAACAATCAGGACATCCAGAGGAGAGATGACTCAGAAGAGTACATTTTTGCTAACAATTAATGATATCAATCAGAAGGAGATTTCAGGAATAGGGGAATGTAGCATATTAAGTGGACTTAGCTATGATGATAAGACTGAATATCAGGAAGTATTAAAATGGTTATGTCGTGACATTAATCGACCATATAAAGAATTAATGGAGGAATTGATTGAATGGCCGTCAATTAGATTTGGATATGAAACAGCCATGCTTGATTTAAAGAATGGTGGTAAAAAAATCCTGTTCCAATCACGATATTCAAGAGGATTAGAGCCAATACCTATAAACGGGCTTATCTGGATGAGTGATTATGATCAGATGTACACACAAGTAGGTGAAAAGATTAAAGAAGGATACAAAGTAATCAAACTTAAAATAGGTGGAATAGAATTCGATTCTGAACTTGCGCTCCTTAAACATATAAGAGAAACCTACGATAAGGATATCATTATTCGATTGGATGCTAACGGAGCTTTCACCTGCGAAAATGTACAAAGTCGTCTCAAAGAATTGGCTGTTTACAATATTCACAGCATTGAGCAACCTATTAAACCGGGAAATCAAGCACGCATGAGAGACCTTTGTGTTAACACTCCCATACCTATTGCACTTGATGAAGAACTGATTGGTCATCACCGATATGAAGAAAAGGAATCTCTTATTAACTTTATTAAACCTGCGTTCATCGTCTTAAAACCTTCTCTTATGGGCGGGTTTGCTGCTTGCAATGACTGGATAAAAGTATGTAAAGAAGAAAATACAGATTTTTGGATTACTTCGGCCCTTGAATCAAATATAGGTCTTAATGCTATTGCACAATATACCGCTACACTCGACACTCGTGATATGGCTCAGGGTCTTGGTACCGGTGCATTATATGCAAATAATTTTGAATCAAATATGTATATTGAAAAAGGACAATTATGGTACCGCAGGCCAAAGAACCAGTCATCCTCAACAAAAGCATCTTCCGGTAGTGTTGATGAGTAGAACTTTGCATATTATGAATGTTTCCGACTTTATTAAAACTGCTCTTCATGATGAACATGCAATCGGGTGGCAGCATGATCTGTATTCCTTTGTAAAAACCTGGTTTAATGACGATGACTTTATCGAAGTGAAAACATCAGGCTCAACCGGTTTGCCCAAACTAATCAGGCATAAAAAGGAAAATATGAGGAAATCTGCAGGAATGACCTGTGATTTCTTAGGACTGAAACCTGGTATGAGTGCTCTCATATGCCTTAGCACTCATAATATAGCAGGCATGATGATGGTTGTTAGGTCTATTGAACGCGAGCTTGATATCTTAACTGCAGCTCCGGACAGTCATCCTTTAAGAGAGATACCAACTTCAAAAATGATTGATTTCTGTGCTATGGTTCCTGCTCAGGTATTTAACAGCATGCACGATGACCACGACAGGGAAGTACTTAAAAAAATCAAACATCTGATTATTGGGGGAGCACCTGTAAGTTACCAACTTAAGCAAGAGATTAAACAGTTACCGGGGAATGTCTATTCAACTTTTGGCATGACTGAAACGATGAGTCATATTGCGATGTGTAAGATGAACGGACCTGATGCTTCGGATGAATATAGTCTGCTTGAAGGAATCAGAATAGAAACCGGTCAAAATGGGAATCTGATCATTTATGCTCCATTTGTAGAGAATAATCCTGTAATTACAAACGATCTTGTTGAAATAACCAGTCCGCGAACCTTTAGATGGCTTGGCAGACAAGACCATGTTATCAATAGTGGAGGGTTTAAAATATTCCCTGAGCTTGTTGAAAGCAAGATTGCACCGGTGATGAGCAAGTACTTTAATGAGCCGGAAAATTCAGATGAAAGTATGCGTTCAACACAACGGTATTTCATATCATCAGTTCCCGATCTTAAGCTGGGCGAGAAACCTGTTTTGGTTATTGAAATGTCAACACCTGAAAACAAAGATATTTTAGTAAATGAAATACTTGCCTGTTTAACCCCCATATTACAACGGCATGAGTTACCAAGGGACATATTCTTTATATCCAAATTAATACAAACACCCACAGGGAAAATAATACGCTCAGCCAGCCTAAAGATAAAGGATAGAGATTAAAGAAGACTAAAGTTAAAAGGTACTTTAGCAAAAAGTTACTGAATTAGTTAATTTTGCTGAATAATAGCGGAGGCAGAAATGATATTGGCGATTGAAACAGCTACTCAAATATGTAGTGTGGCCCTGTTTAGGAATGCAGAGGTGATTGGCCTTCTTGAATCGGATGAGCACAACGCACATTCAAGAATATTGCATGTGCTGATTGACAGACTGCTCAAAGAAACTGGAACGGTAATTTCTGATCTTTCGGCTATTGCGGTAAGTAAAGGCCCCGGCTCATACACAGGTCTCAGGATTGGAGTTTCAACTGCCAAAGGATTTTGCTATGCCAGAGATATTCCGTTGATTGCTATAAATACATTGGGAAGTATGGCTGCCGGTATGAATGAGATTGCTCAACAACGGGGATTGATGGCTAACTATCTCTTGGTGCCAATGATCGATGCCCGGAGAATGGAAGTTTATTTAGCTGTATACAATCCTGAAATGGGAGTGGAGCGAGAGACAAAAGCGGAGATAATTACCGCAGAATCATTTGCCGATCTTCGCAAAACCAGTACATTGATCTTAGCAGGTGATGGTGCAGAT
>JBLMZZ010000168.1:0-26312 GCA_050259095.1 Omnitrophica WOR_2 bacterium
GCATGCCAACCACAATGCGTCAACTTGGATTGGTGCAGTTCTTTTCGTGGTTTGCCTTGTTTTCAATGTGGGTTTTTACCACTCCTGCTCTTGCTGAACATGTTTGGGGACTTCCGGCAAACGACAGAAGCTCAGCAGCTTTCAACACTGCCGGCGATTATGTAGGAATAATATTTGGTGTTTATAATCTGGTAGCTGCATTTTTTGCAATGTTACTTCCGGTAATAGCTGCTAAAGTTGGCAGACGCTTAACCCACTCTATCTGTCTCACGGCCGGTGGTATTGGCTTGATATCTGTGCTGTTTGTTACTTCACCTGATATGAAATGGATTCTTAACTTAAGCATGATTGGTGTAGGTATTGCCTGGGCAAGTATTCTTGCAATGCCATATGCAATACTTGCAGGTTCTATTCCTGTTAGAAAAATGGGAGTTTACATGGGTATTTTCAACTTCTTCATCACATTCCCTCAGATAGTTAACGGTATTTTTGGTGGACCAATAGTAAAATATTTTTACCACGGTCAGGCAGTTTATGCAATAGTAACTGCAGGTATCCTAATGATAGCCGGTGCTGTGTCTGTTGTCTTTGTCAGAGATAAAGATGATGTTGTGCACAAATTTGAACCAAAGATAACTAAACAATAATCGCTAAATTCCTTCAAGTACTTTATATCCCCAGGGATCGAGGTTAAAGTAATAGTCATCATAAAGTACATACTTATCATTTGAAATGATTTCACGATAGAATCCTTCAATTCGTGAATCATGTAAATGAGCAAACTGTTGATGACCTGTTAGATTGATTACAACAAGTATTTTTGATTCACCCTTTTTACGGATATAAGCGAGAGTGCTACCTCCGTTTCCCGTTTCAATCATCATCAGATTTCCACCATATGGTCCGTTCCATAAAGCTTCATTTGATTTCTTGAGTGTGATCAATTTTGCATATAAAGGAAACATTTTATCATCCTTCCACTCAATCTCATCTTTCTCAAAAAAGCTTAGTCGTTTTCCGAAACCAGCCTCCTGACCATTGTATATTAACGGAATACCGGTAAGTGTGAAGTATAATATTACAAAAGCCTCCAATCCGTAATTTAATCTCTCAAGCTCTGACCCATTCCATGTATTTTCATCATGATTAGAAATGAAAAGCATTTGATAAGCATGCTGCGGAAACTGGTATATTTCCCTGTCAATTAAAGCACTGATATCCCAGGCTGACTTCTCTCCTTTTGCAATACTATCCATAGTATGGAAAATATTCCAATTATAAATCGCATCAAAAGCACTATGCAGCAACTCCTTTTGTTCAGCTTCGGCAAGCATAAAGACTGGTTTAATTTTATCCAGTTCTCTTCGGGCTGCTTCCCAGAAATCAGTTGGTACAAGATTGGCCATGTCGCACCTGAATCCATCAATATCTGCATTGATGATCCAGTACTTCATGCAATCAATCATATATTTCCTTAGTTCAGGATTACTATATTCTAATTTAATAACATCTGCCCATTCAGGGAATGGAGGTCTGAATTCTCCCTCTTCATTCAGAGTATAAAAAGATGGATTTGTTTCTGTGAGTGAATTATCCCAGGCAGTATGGTTTGCAACCCAATCAAGAATAACATACATACCCATTTTATGGATCTTCTCAACTAAAAAAACAAATTGATCCATAGTGCCATATAATTGATCAACAGCTTTATAGTCTTTGATACTGTAGTAACTACCTAAGGTTCCTTTTCTCTCCTTTACTCCAATTGGCTGAATTGGCATAAACCATATAATGCCTACTCCCAATTGTTTTAATCTTGGGAGATGTTCTTCAAATTCTTTAAAAGTACCTGATTTACTAAACTGACGTAGATTGACCTCATAAATAGTGAGATCCTTTGTCCATTCAACCGGAAGATTCTTTGACATTAGTTTTCAGAGCTTAGTTAAGATTATTGCCTGGCTTTTCTCACCTTGTAATCCATATCAATCAGCAGATCAGCTCTGTCTTTCAATGATTGAACAACCTGATGTTCCCTCTCAAGAACCTGCATACGATAGTCATTCTGAGGTTCTTTTCCTCTCACTACCTGTGCTTTTTTGGTTTCATGGTAGGTGAGTTCAATAAATATCTTTAAGTCAACACTCTCTGTCTTGATAGCATAAAGTCCATCAATAATCAACATATCAACTCCATTGAAATCAGTGGTTAATTGATCTACCTGTTCGGTAACCAAATCTACACAGGGCATTGTAGATGTACGATTATTGCGAAAATCTTCAAGATTCCTATAAATCGTATCCCAGTCATATTCAGTATAACCTACTGCTGTTTGAATGCCGTGCGACTTTCGCCATTCAGTGCGTTCAAGAGGGTGTGTAAGATAATAATTGTCAATATGTATAGGCTTACAAACAATACCTTCTTTACGAAGTAAGCGTGCAATAACATGTGCAAGTTCCGATTTGCCCGATCCTGATTCACCTGACACAGCTATAGTGTACTTATCTTTCTTTTTCTCAAGAATATAAGGTAGTATTTCACGGGCAGCAGCCTCATGTTTTTCGGTAATCAAAAGAACGTCACCTAGCATTTTAAAAGAATTTTATAATGAGAATGAATATTTTAACCGTTAATTTCCAAAAATAAAATTAACAAAAAATATTACTTGTGTTTGATTTAAAGGTGTAGATTTTCAATGTTTGTGTCAAAATCAAGGAAGAAGTCGGCTTTATGTTTAAGTGACTGAACTACTTTATGTTCTTGTTCAAGCACTTTCATTCTGTACTCATCAAGTTCTTCCTGACCAGTCTCTATTTGATTAGAAAGGGTGTCTTTATAATCGTTTTCAATAAACACCTTTAAGTTAGCCTTTTCAACCATCATTGAATATAATCCGGCAATGATAAGCATATCAATCTCTTTGAAATCAGTGGTCAACTGATCAATCTGACCGGTAAATAAATCAACACAAGGCATACTTGCCTTTTTATCCTTAAGAAATGCATCAACAGTGTCATTTATTTTTTTCCAATCATATTCTTCAGCACCAATACTTTCAATACCATGTTCTTTTCGCCAGGCTGTTCTTTCAAGCGGCAATACCTTGTAATAACTGTCAAGGTAGATCATTTTTACTTTAATGTTTTCCTTCTTCAATAAACGTCCAACCATATGGGCTACTTCAGATTTGCCTGTTTCAACTTCCCCTGAAATGGCAATTATGTACTTTCTCTTGTACTCGGGAAGAACGCGGTCGAGTATTATTCCGGCTGCTTTCTCATGTGCTTTATTTAAAAGCAAAACTTCATTAAGCATGACAATTTCTTTTTATAAATGTGAGTTGTAAATTAGTAATTGGTAATGACAGGTTGTCCAGTGTTTAATGTATAAGATTTATCAAAAATCTCTATTGTTGCTTCATCTTCCTTAGTATCTATTAATGCCACTTCGATCTTTGAATCAGTGATATAGATACTGAACTCTCTTTTTTTGAAAGTGACTTTAAACTTTATGCTATTCCATTTTTGAGGAAGTTTAGGGTTTATTTTCAGCGTATCACCATTGAAATTAATGCCGGCATATGATTGTAAAGCTATCATGATAGTGCCTGCCATTACACCAAGATGTATTCCTTCGGCAGTTGTACCACCCTGTATATCATTAAAATCACTGCTTAATGCATCCTGATATAAAGTGTTACTTAAACTAACATCACCTATCATATTTGCTAAACGGGCATGAACTACCCTGCTTAACGTAGAACCATGTGAAGTACGGGCAAGATAGTAATTCATATTTTTCTGCAGGAAATCAGGGTCAACATGGTATCCCATATTTTCTATTATCTCTCTTACTTCATGTTCTTGAAGTACATAGAATAACATGAGTGTATCTGCTTGCTTTGAAACCTTGTATTCATCAGGTGATTTACCTTCAGCTTTTAATATGCGATCGAGACGATAGATATTTCCATATTTGTTACGATAATAATCCCAATCAAGCTCATGAAGTTCAAAATAACCGTCGTATTGAGCAATTATGCCCTCATCTGAAATCACTAAATTCAGTTTCTTAGAAATTTCTTTCCACTCTGCAAGTTCGTTAGTACTAACGATATCCACATTCTTGTCGGGCAGACTATCAGCGGTAATAATATTATAAATCACTGAAGCTTTATTGAATGCCCAGGCAACCATAACATTAGTATAGGCATTATCACGCAGACCTCCCTGATCTGAATTTTCATATTTCTCATGAAATTCATCGGGTCCCATGACACCGGGAATACTATAGCGTCCCGTTTCACTCTTATAGATTGCTTTACTTGCCCAAAAACGGCAGATTTCGAAAAACATCTTAGCGCCATAAGCTTTGAGCCAATCATGATCATCGGTTGTATTAACATATTCCCAAATGTCATAAGCAATAGCCAGTGAAACATGTCGTTGCAATGAACTATAATCATCACCCCACTCCCCGGTAAGAGGGTTTAAATGAACTACCTGGGTTTCTTCTCTCCCATCACTTCCACTTTGCCAGGGAAACATAGCTCCTTTGTAACCATGCTGAGCAGCATATTCACGAGCACTATTCAACCGGTTATACCGATACATCAATGTGGCCTTTGCAGTTTCTGGAAGATGAATATCATAAAAAGGTAAGATAAACAATTCATCCCAGAAAATATGCCCTCTGTAAGCTTCACCATGTAATCCCCGTGCGGTGAAACTTGCATCAATCATGCTGTTATGTGGTGAAGCAGAGACCATTAAATGATAGAGATGTAATCGAAGTAATTTTTGATCTATCCTGCTTCCCTTAATTTCAACATCAATCTTATCCCATAATTTTTTCCATGCATTCTCACTTGAAGACTCAATATCACTATATCTCGTTGGAATTGAAACAAGTTTAAGTGCATCTTTTATTGGGTTTTCTGAATCATCAGGTTTTGAAGTAAAGATTGCCAGTGTTTTTTCAAGCATTATTGATTGACCCTGAATAACCTCGTAGGAGAATTCCTGAAAAGCACGGGCAGGTGATATATCAGTCCGTGGTTCAAGAATCAGCTCATGTTCTTCAAGAAATATTCTATGTGATACTGCTTCAGCAATTGTAATTGCCGATTGTGTAGTTTCAACCGCAACATAGATAACATGTCCCTGATGACCTTCTTCACCAGGTTTAATGTGGTTTTGATTTAGATCTTTGTACCTGTCAACTCCTGCGTTAATGATTTTACCATTAATTCCGGATCGTATTGTAATGTGGCCTGAGTAATCTAAAGGAGTTATAGTATATTGTATAGCAGCCTGATGTGGATTTTGCATGGATGCTACTCTACATGAATCAAGTGAGGTAATCCTACCCTGCTGATCTTGAAATACAATCCTTCTGGTGAAAACTCCATTTCTAAAATCCAATGATTTATTAAACTCAAGGAATTTCACTTTCGAGAAATCAAACCAAGGTTCATTATCTATTTTAAAAACAATGGGAAGCCAGTTAGGTGCATTTACAAAATCCTCATTCTCAACCATCCTATCACCAACTTTTGATTCCAGGCGGTTATACAATCCTGCAATATAAGTACCGGGACTATGCCAGGAAGAAGAAGCTGTTTCTTCCATTGCACCGCGTGTTCCAAAGTAACCATTACCAACTGTTAGAAGTGCTTCACGTGTTTTTTCTTTAACAGGATCAAAGTCCTGATATGTAATAGACCATAGCTCATTTTCTATACCTGCGTCGAACCAATCATTGATTCCTTCAAGGGATATCTCAGAGAGGTCAGTTACAACTAAATCAGCTCCATTTAGCAGCAGTTCTCTTTCATTTTCTTCACGTGCAACACCTAATACCAGTCCAAAATCACCTTTTTTACCGGCTTGAACACCTGAAACAGCATCTTCAACAATGGCTGTGCGTTCATATGATACACCCATATTGTCGGCAGCAGTGGTAAAAATATCAGGCTCTGGTTTTCCTTTTAATTTCAGCTCAGCAGAAACAATTCCATCAACCCTTGTTTCAAATAGTTGCAGTAACCCTGCAGCTTCTAATACAGCTGCGCAGTTTTTACTGGAAGAAGCCACCCCCACTCTTATATCATTCTCTTTTAATTGATTGATTAAAGTAACGGTACTGTTATAAACGCCAACACCCTCTTTCTTCAGGATTTCGTTGAAAGCAAAGTCTTTTCTATTCCCCAGACCGCAGATAGTTAGCTTATCATAACTATCAGATGGATCGCCAAAAGGCAAATCAATCTTCCTTGAACTCAGGAAATCCTGAACACCTTTATATCTGGGTTTACCGTCAACATATGGTAAATAGTCACCTGCATGAGTGAACTCTTTGAATGGTATATTATGTTTTTGAGAGTATTCAGTTAGAAAATCATCAAACATCTTTTTCCATGCTGAACTATGCACAAGGGCTGTCTTTGTAATTACCCCGTCAAGATCAAAAATTACGGCATCAAATTGTAGCTTCGACATATATATCATCTATTACTGAATGCAGGTTTATTTTGCAAAGATAACCATTAAGACAAAGATTTTTAAGGCTAAATTATTTCAGTCAGAGGACTGTGTACCATTAAATTTAAAAACTTTCATCAGGTAAGCAATTGAAGGAAATATTATTATAATTCCAATTAGCAATGCCCAAAACAGCATTACCATCGTACTTTCAGGTGCCCTGCTATTATAGATCGTAAGGTGCTTATGATTAGATAAATAAACAATTATAGGAAACTGAATTGCATACCATCCTGCTATGATACAGGCCGTTTGAGCTCCTGCCAGTATTCTTGAGAGAATGATTTTCCGCTGTTTTAATGCCTTCCACAGAAAAGGAACTATGATTGTTGCAATAACCACACAACTCATACTAACAGGGGAATGAATGAACTCAAAGAAAAAATGAACTCTGTAAAGCTCAGCTACAAAAAACACACTCAATCCTGAGACGATTAGAAGTACCAGGAAGATTCGGGATATTCGTAAGAAAACGGAGGATTCTTCTTCAGTTTGAACCTCCCCATTCAAATAAACTGATGCCAGCCAACCAAACAGTATTGTTACGAAAATTCCTGTCGTTACCGAGAACCAATTTAACCATGACATTATAAAAATATCATAGAAACTACCGTGTGGCAATTCATCAGGTATGCGACCCAGCAATATTGCCCCAAGTATTATTCCATAAAAGAAAGGAGTGATGATACTTGAAATCCTGAAAAAGAAAGTGTAATAAAAGTGGGACTTGTCTTTTACAACATCATAATATCTGAATGTAAAGGCAGATCCTCTGAGTACAATACCCAAAAGCACCAGCAGAATTGGAATGTGCAAGTAGGTAGTGAGTGACGTATAAACGGTTGGGAAGCCATTAAAGAGAATAACAACTACAAGTATGATCCAAACATGATTTGCTTCCCAAACAGGTGCTATTGCTTTTGAAATGACATCAATTCCTTTTTTACCAGTAAAAGTTTCAATTATTCCCGCTCCAAAATCAGCACCTCCCAGAAGGACATAAAGCAAGATTGCGACACTTAAAACTATAATAATAATATCAATCATCATTTATCTAGTGGTTTAAGATTTATCCTCATACAGGTTAATAAACTATCATTGTTGTTATACAAACATCCGCCTACTCGTAATTGATGTCTTTTGTTTGATGCTTTTCATGCAATGCCAATATTTGGCGTCTCATCATCCATATTACAATGAATGAGAGTAGTAAATAGATAAATGTAATTGAATACAGTGACCATTGAAGTCCGGGCATTGGAGTTAAGGCATCTTTAGTTTTCATAATGTGCCATATTATCCATGGTTGTCGGCCTACTTCTGTTACTATCCAGCCGGCTTCTACAGCTAAAAACCCTGCCGGGGTAAGTAAAGTTAATAAAATAAGCCACCATTTTTTTTGATGCAGATGTTTCCATTTCCAGGTGAACAACCAGTATAAAATACCTGAACCGGCCATTAACATTCCTAATAATACCATTATTTGAAATGCGAAGTGTACAGGGATTACCGGAGGTCTTTCATCTTTAGGTATTTGATCTAATCCGGTAACTTCGGCATTAAAATCACGATGAGCAAGAAAGCTTAAAGCTCCCGGTATTTTAATGGCATAATCAACCCGTTCATGCCTATCATTGGGAATTCCTCCAATAACAAGATCGGCAGGTTTGGCAGTTTTATATAATGCTTCCATTGCTGCTAATTTAGCAGGTTGATATTTAGCAACATGCTGTGCTGAAATATCACCGCTTAATGGTTGCAGAATTGCACCTATTGATCCAAAGATCATTGCAATCTTAACAGCATTCAAATGTAGAGGATGGTTTCTATGTTTTAACAAGAGAAAAGCATGTATTCCGGCTACAGCAAAGGATGTTGAAACGAAAGCAGCAATAGTCATGTGCAATGCCTGATGGAACCATCCTTTATTAAACATGGCAGCTAAAGGGTCAATATTAATAGCATGTCCATTCACCCAATCAAATCCCGAAGGGTTATTCATCCAGCTATTAGCAGCTACAACAAAAATGCCCGAGATAACACCTGCAATACCAACAACCATACCTGAAGCAAGATGCACCCATTTGTTTACTTTCTTCCAACCATAAAGGAAAAATCCTAAGGCGATGGCTTCAAGAAAAAAGGCGGTGCCTTCCCATGAAAAAGGCATTCCAATAATTGCTCCTGCGTGTTTCATAAAACCAGGCCAAAGTAATCCAAGTTCAAATGAAAGAACCGTGCCTGATACTGCACCAACTGCAAATAAGATAGCTACTCCTTTTGACCAGGCTTTTGCAAGATCTAAATAAATCTCTTTCCCGGTTTTAAGCCACTTCCATTCAGCTACTACCATCAACCAGGGCATTGTCATTCCAATACACGCAAAAACAATGTGAAATACAAAAGAAACGGTCATTTGCAGTCTTCCTGCTAAGAGATCATCCATGACAAATAATATTTTAGGTACCTCAATATGCCACCTTTAACAATGACTTCAATATTTTGTTGAATCTTAAAGCAAACAGAATACTGTTTGATACAACAACAGCCATAGTACTAGCATTTTAAAGAGAGTAAACTTTTAATTTTATCATGTGTTGTTAATAATCGTGCTTTAACTGTTAATTAAAAATGTTGATTAAAGCCTTAATAGTGAAGAAAACTTTTTAATTTTGTTGCCATAAATAAAATCTGCTTAAAACATGGAAAATAAATTTTTCACTTCAAGAATGATCTTTGTGATCTCTGCTATACTTGTAGCTGTCGTTATGCGATTGATTCCACACTGGCCTAATTTCACTCCTATAGCAGCAATTGCTATCTTCGGTGGAGCATACATCAACCGTAAAGCCCTGGCATTTATTCTTCCGGTGATTGCTATGTTTGTGAGCGATCTCATTATAGGTTTCCACACTACAATGGTTGCTGTTTATGTTGCCATGATGGTATCAGTAGGAATCGGTATGATGCTTCGTAATAGAGTTAAAATTGGAAACGTTGCAATTGCTTCTGTAAGCTCATCAATAGTTTTCTTCCTGATAACTAATTTCGCTGCATGGTACACAGGATTAATGCCTTATACCCGTGATTTTGCCGGATTACTTCAGGCTTATACTTTTGGAATTCCATTCTTTAACACTGGTTTAGTAGGTGATCTATTCTACAGCGGTGTTATATTTGGTAGTTATTATCTTGTTAGCAAACGGGTGCCTTCTATGATTGAAGGATAAACCTTACAATAAAACTTAAAAAGAGGCTGTCTCAATTGGGACAGTCTCTTTTTTTTATGACTTACCTCCCACTTTCGCTCATCATTATTTTGCTCCTTCCATAAGAAGAGTAGCAGTCACCATTATTAGCTTTCAGTTTTAAAAAAACAAGATAAGAACAAGGATTTAGGCTGTTCCTGAATTACAATATGGTTATTCTTAACTTGTATTGAACTTGTATTGAAGTCGTATTTTATACGTTATTCAATCGTTATTTGTACGTATTTTATACGTGTGTACACGTACGAAATACGTATGAAATACGTATAAAATACGTATGATATACGACTTCAACCCCAATTTTGACCAAATTCATTGCTTCCTGTTATCTTTTGAAAATAAAACTAAGAGAAGAGGTGATCCTGACAATATAGCCTCTTTTTTTATTCCGGATTATTTGAATTAAAGAAGCTGCAGTTTTAATTAGTTTCGTTGTAAATGCGCATAAGAGTAATCCTGAAATCAGGAATTAATTGATTATCTTTGTATGATAATACTTTTTGCGAAGTGATTTTGTTTTAACAGAAAAGAGAGCGTAGATATGAAAATAATTGCCTTTAGAACACCAAAACCGAAACCATTTAGCTATAAGCCACGATATTATGATCCTAAAAAGGAAGAACTCGAAAATTTAAAAAAGAAATATAGTGGTGAAAAGACTGATGGAGGAATAAGTCCTGATTTTCGTGCAAGGCTTAGGCAGGCAATGCATGTAAAAGAAAAAAGGACAGGGAACATCTCAAAAGTGACGTTAATCGTCTATTTTGCCCTTGCAATTCTCATATTGTATTACATATTTTTCTAATTGATGGCAGATATTATTCAATTGCTGCCTGATTCAGTTGCAAATCAAATAGCTGCAGGTGAAGTAATTCAGCGCCCTGCTTCTGCTGTTAAGGAATTACTGGAAAATGCAGTCGACTCCGGTGCCAATCACATTGAACTAATAATTAAAGATTCAGGTAAGACTTTATTGCAGGTCACTGATAATGGGTGTGGTATGTCGGTTACTGATGCTCGTATGTGTTTTGAGCGTCATGCAACTTCAAAGATTAAAAATGCAGATGATCTTTTTAGAATAAAGACATTTGGCTTTAGAGGTGAAGCAATGGCTTCAATAGCAGCAATAGCACAGGTAGATCTTAAAAGCCGGCGTGTTGAAGACGAGCTTGGTAGTCAGGTTTTTATTGAAGGGTCATTCGTCAAAAATCAACAACCATGTGCTATGGAACCGGGTACTTCCATTCAGGTAAGGAACTTGTTTTATAATGTACCGGCACGGCGTCAGTTTTTGAAATCTGATGCCCATGAAATGAGATTGATTGTTGAAGAGTTTCAAAGAGTTGCACTAGTCAATCCAACTATTGGTTTTAATCTTATCAATAATGGAAAGATCCAGATTCAACTCCCTATTGCAAGCCTGAAGCAGAGAATCAGTAACCTGTTTGGTAATAATTACCAGGAGAAACTGGTGCCTGTTGAAGTAAATACCGAAGTTGTTAAGATTACAGGGTTTATTGGTAAACCTGAAAGTGCCCGTAAAACAAGAGGTGAACAGTACTTTTTTGCCAATAACCGCTTTATTAAGCATCCTTATCTTAATCATGCTGTGGAAGAAATTTTCAGCACCTTGATACCTGAAGAGCATTTCCCATCTTATTTTCTCTACCTTGAAGTGAATCCCGGTGATATCGATATTAACATTCATCCAACCAAGACTGAGGTTAATTTTCAAAATCATCAGGCTATTTATGGAATACTCAAATCAGCAGTTAAGCAAGCTGTTGGAAAATACAGTCTCTTCCCTACTATTGATTTTGACACAAAACCTGAATACAATTTCTATTTTCCGAAAGATAAATCAGTCCAAATACCCGGCATTAAGATAAATCCCGATTACAATCCATTTATTAAAAGGCAGTCGCCTGATCTTGGACTTTCTTCTTTTTATGTTGGTCCTCAGGTCACATCTTTTAATCCCGATGAAGATTTACCCGGGCAACAGGGTCAGCAAATATTGACTGTTGGATCTGATTTTGAATCTGAAGAATCGGAGTCACGTGGCTTCATTCAATTTAGAAATAAGTACATTATCTCTAAAATAAAGTCAGGGCTTATAATAATAGATCAGCAGGCAGCGCATGAACGTATATTATATGAACGTTTTTTAGAACGCATAGAACAAAGACCTGCAAATGTGCAACAACAACTTTTTCCACAGACTGTTAAATTATCTTCAACAGATAACGAATTGGTAATAGAATTGATGGATGAATTTAATAAACTGGGTTTCAGGTTAGAGCCTTTTGGTCAGAACACTTATATTGTGACAGGTTCTCCTGCTGATTTTCCTGATCAGAATATTCAGGTCATGATTGATGGAGTACTTGAAAATTTTAAACAGAACAAGAGTAGTCTTAAAACAGATAAAATAAATAATTTAGCCAGATCAATGGCTAAAAATCTATCGTTAAAATCAAATAAGGTTTTATCGTTGGAAGAGATGGAAGGACTTGTAGATGATCTATTTGCTTGTAAAGTACCTGGTATCAGTCCATCAGGCAAACCGGTCATAGTAAACATTTCTGCCGATGAAATCGGCCGTAGATTTCAACAAAACCTGACATAAAATTTCATGGATAATCAACAATATTCACCCAGAGGATTTAGGGTATTACCACCCGTAGTTAAGAACCTGCTTATTATTAATGGCCTCGTTTTTCTGGCCCAATTAATGTTTTTAAATGTCTTCCACATTGATTTAGTGGATTTTCTTGGCATGCATTATTTTGGTTCTTCTAAATTCAATCCGGTTCAATTGGTCAGCTATATGTTTTTACACAGTACTGATCAGTATACTCATATTATTTTCAATATGTTTGCCCTATGGATGTTCGGGTACCTGATTGAAAATGTGTGGGGAGCTAAACGATTCCTGATTTATTACATGGTAACTGGTATAGGAGCAGCATTGGTTCACATGTTGGTTATGTACCTTAGCATTAGAGGCATTCAGGCAGATGCTGCATTGATTATGAATGCGCCTGACCCTACTGACTTTACGAATTTTGTATACAACCATTTTCCGCAGTATCAAGGTAGCTTGAGTCAGTTTATTAGTGCATGGTCCTCAAACCCTACCAACCCTGAGTATATCAACCAGGCATCTCATTATCTCAGTGATCTTATTGAATTAAGAAAAGATGTTCCAACCGTTGGTGCTTCAGGTGCTATTTTCGGAATACTTCTTGCTTTTGGTATGATGTTTCCAAATACTTTGATATATCTTTACTTTTTCTTCCCCATAAAAGCAAAATGGTTTGTTATACTCTATGGTGGGTTAGAATTATATCTAGGTATTCAGAATAGTGCCGGCGATAATGTTGCACATTTTGCTCATTTGGGTGGTATGATTTTTGGCTTTATCATGATCAAATATTGGAATCGAAAAATAAATCATCATAATAATTGGGATCAAAATTTTTAGGCCTATGTATCCTCAGACTTCACCATTCGAAAGAATGAAGATATTTTTTACACGGCGTGAGGCACTTTCAAGAATTATTCTCATTAATATTATCATTTGGCTTGTAATTGCATTAATAAGAAATCTTGCATTCCTGTTTTCAAGTCCTGAGGCAGGATCATCAGGTTTATATAAAGAGTATCTTTCTGAGTATTTGCTGTCTCTCTTTGCCTTACCTGCCAATGTAAATGTCTTCATTGCAAGGCCATGGACAATTATAAGCTACATGTTCCTTCATTTCGAGTTCTTGCATATACTATTTAATATGCTCTGGCTCTACTGGTTTGGTGTAATCTTTGCTCAATATCTTTCGCAACGTCAACTTCTTGGTACCTATTTATTCGGAGGAATTATTGGTGGTCTGTTTTATATTCTTGCCTACAACATGTTCCCGGTATTTGATTTGGCAAGAGGACATGCGCTTGCTTTGGGAGCATCAGCATCGGTACTAGCTATAGTTGTAGCTATCTCATTTTATGTGCCTAATTATACCATTAACTTATTCTTGCTTGGCCCAATTAAAATAAAGTACATTGCGTTGATTACTGTTGCAATGGATTTGTTGATGATTAATAATGGAAATGCCGGTGGGCATCTTGCACATCTTGGTGGTGCTTTATGGGGCTTTGCTTATATAAAAATGCTTCCTCACTTTGATCCGACGAAGATTTTTAGCATCTTCTCACAAGAAAATGTTAGTAAATACAAATCTTCCAGAAAGAGAAAGTTTAAAGTGCAATATGGCAAACCACCCGTTTCAGATGAAGATTTTAATCTCCAAAAAAAGGAAAAGCAGCAGAAAATAGATAAAATACTGGATAAAATAAGTCAATCGGGTTATAATAGTCTTACGAAAGAAGAAAAAGAACTTTTATTTTCAAGCAGTAACAAACAGAATAACTGATATAGTGACCTTTGCAACCAAGATGAAATCAAGAAGACTGTCTTTCTGGTCAGGGATTCTTCTCTTCCTCAACGTTATTTTTATCTTGATCCTCGTAGCCGGATTTTTAGCTGCCTATGTGCCTCCTGATAAGAATTGGATGTTTGCATTTGCCGGTTTAATTTTTCCTTACACAATTCTGATTAATTTATTATTTGTCATCTTTTGGATTGTAATCGGTCGAAAGCTGTTCATTATTTCACTCATTCTGCTTTTACTATGCTGGAATCGTATTGCTGGTTATGTGCAATTAGGTTTCGATAGGAAGTCCCCCGCTTCGAATGAAAAAGTCTACAAGGTAATTTCTTACAATGTTCAGATCTTTGATCTTTATAATTGGAAGGATAATAAAATGAGCTCCAAAGCTCACCAGATTCTTTCATTCCTCAAAGAAGAGCACCCTGAATTCTTGTGTCTTCAGGAATATCATGCCGGGAAAAAAAATATAATTGACATCAGTGATTCTATTCAGGCTATGACTGGAATGAAGTATAGTCAGGTTGCACTGGTGAGGAAAAAAGGTAAAATTATGCCTTATGGCATTGCAACTTTCAGCAAATGGCCGATTATTAAAAGAAAAGTAATCGATTTTGATGGTAATCCTGCAAATTTCTGTATTTACTCCGACATCCTGATTGATAAAGATACCATCAGACTTTTCAATGTTCATCTTGAATCCATCAAGTTGAGCAATGAAGATTACCTTTATGTAACTGAATTACCAAAGAATCCTGAAAGCCAGGAAAATTTCAAGAAAAACTCACGTAAGATCTTAAGAAAATTTAAAAACGCCTATATAAAAAGAGCACCTCAGGCTCGTAAGATTTCAAACCTGATTAATGAATCTCCATACCCTGTTATAATTTGTGGTGATTTTAATGATACTCCTTCCTCATATACATACCATAAAGTTTCAGATAATTTATTGGATGCATTCAGGGAATCGGGTAAAGGAATTGGTATAACGTACGCAGGTTCACTCCCCTCCTTCAGGATAGATTATATTCTTCATGATAGTTTCTTCAAATCAGTTAATTACGAGACTATTAAAAATGATTATTCCGATCACTATCCCATAACTACGGGTATTATCATTCATTGATACTGATGAGAAAGATTCTGGTAGTAATTTCACTTCTGTTAATAATCACTATGATTATTTCAGTGATGGCATTACGTATTCCTCCTTCAATGAGTATGGTGGTTTCACTTGCCGGATTAGGATTTCCATTGATTTGGATGATATGTCTTATATGCTTGGTACTAGCTTTCTTATATAAGATAAAAAGGCTCCAGTTTATATTGTTACTTATAATAATCATTACATTACCCCTGATAGCCAGATATTTCTCTTTCTCTTTGAAACAAGCAAATGAAACATACAAATACTCAATTTTTGATTTTAATGGCTTTGGTTTTAGGGAGTTCTTTAAAAATTCAGATCAGACAGAAAATCAAGATTCTATACATCAATACATCAATAGTCAGGATTTTACAATAGCATGTTTTCAAGAATATCCAATGAAAGGATCAAAACATGCTCGTTTCTATAAAAATTTACAGGAAGGTTTAAATTTAAATTTTAAAGCATTATCTGAATATAACCCACAACAGAAGAGCACTTCTCTCATATTAGTAACTGCTTCCAAATTCCCTATCATTCAAAAGAAGATATTGTCTTATAATTCAGTTCCTTTTGCCATGTATACGGATATCAGGTTCCCGGAAGGAATAATAAGAGTGTATAACATTCACCTGATGTCGGTTAAATTAATCCAGGAACGCAAATTATTAATGCTTGAAGAGAGCAATCATCCCGAAAACATCCTTGAACATGTATTTAGCACGATAAGAAAGCTAAAGATTGCTTTTAATCACAGAGAGAAACAAACTAAGATATTGACTGAGAGCCTAGATGATTGCCCTTATCCGGTAATAATAGCTGGTGACTTTAATGATACTCCTATTTCTTATTGTTACAGTAAGATTAGCAAAGGATTGAAGGATTCGTCGAGCAGGACGGTTGCCGGGTTTAAGAGAACTTATAAGTACAGCTCATTTCCGCTGCAGATAGATTATATCTTACACAGTGAAAGCATTTTAACTTCCAGCTATAAGAGGTTATCAAACAAAATATCTGATCACTATGCAATTAAATCAAATTTCAAGATTAAATAGTAGATAAAATTACCGCTATATTAACTGAGATTTCTCTAAATCAAATTGATTTATAAGCTGTTAAATAAGCTTTGGATATTTTCACTATAATAATGATAAATAATCAATCAGTAAATAATGAGTACTTTTGCATAAATTGTTGTGCTGACTGATAAGGTATTTCCTTCATCTCTAAACGAACTATTAAGTGGACTTTAAATTAACCTCTGAGTACATGCCTACAGGTGATCAACCTCAGGCAATAAAACAGCTTGTAGAAGGATTAAAGCGTGGTGATCCGTCGCAAGTATTACTTGGTGTTACAGGATCCGGTAAAACATTTACAGTCGCTAATGTTATTGCTGAAGTCAACCGTCCAACACTTGTTTTAAGCCACAATAAAACGCTGGCAGCACAGCTTTATGGTGAATTTAAGCAATTCTTTCCCGATAACGCTGTTGAGTATTTTGTATCTTATTACGATTATTATCAGCCCGAGGCTTTTATGCCTACCACAAATACCTATATTGAGAAAGATCTGTCAATAAATGAGGAACTTGAAAAACTTCGATTAAGCGCCACATCAGCTCTCTTATCTGGAAGACGTGATATTATTGTCGTTTCTTCTGTCTCTTGTATTTATGGTATTGGCAATCCTGATGATTTTGCAAATAGTGTTATTAAATTGAAGGTAGGTCAAAAGGTTGGTCGTAAACAGTTGCTCTGGAATTTTGTAGAAGGTTTGTATAACAGAAGTGATGTTGAATTTACCAGGGGTACCTTCAGAGTTAAAGGTGATACAGTGGATATATTCCCTGCTTACGCAGATTATGGTGTAAGAATCCTCTTTTGGGATGATGAGATCGAAGGTATAGAATCTTTCAATCCTATTGATGGTCACTTGATTGAGAAGATTGATCACATCAATATTTATCCGGCTAATATCTTCGTCACTTCTAAAGAAAAGATGAAGGATTCAATTCAGGAAATTCAATTTGATCTGGTAAAGCAAGTTGATTATTTTACTGAAGAGAATAAAATTCTCGAAGCACGCCGTCTTGAGGATAGGGTAACCTATGACATTGAAATGATGCGTGAGTTAGGCTATTGTTCCGGTATTGAAAATTATTCACGTTATTTTGATGGAAGAAATCCAGGATCCCGGCCATTCTGTTTGCTCGATTATTTCCCGGATGATTTTATAACAGTCATCGACGAAAGTCATGTAACTGTTTCACAGATAAGAGCAATGTATGGAGGTGATCGCTCACGCAAGCAAACGCTTGTAGAGTATGGTTTTAGATTGCCTTCGGCAATGGATAATCGTCCTTTGAAGTTTGAAGAGTTTGAAGGATTAACCGGACAAAAGATATATGTTAGTGCAACACCGGCCGATTTTGAATTACAAGAATCAGAAGGCATTGTAGTAGAGCAGTTAATCAGGCCAACCGGTTTGATAGACCCTCCTATTGAAGTTAGACCGAGTATTAATCAAGTTGATGATCTGCTCGACGAAATTGATAAGACGGTTAAAGCTGGTGGAAGAGTATTGGTTACTACGCTAACTAAAAGAATGGCTGAGGAATTGACTAAGTACATGAGTCGTGTAAATATAAACTGCAGGTATATCCATTCAGATGTTGACACTCTTGAACGAGTAGAAATACTGCGGGATCTGCGTCTGGGACTATTTGATGTGCTGGTAGGAGTTAATCTTTTGCGTGAAGGATTGGATCTTCCTGAAGTATCACTTGTTGCCATTCTTGATGCCGACAAAGAAGGTTTCCTTAGATCTGAGCGCTCACTTACACAAACTGCAGGACGTGCTGCCCGAAATATTAACAGTAAGGTTATCATGTATGCTGATAAGATCACTGATTCTATGCAGAGAGCAATGGATGAAACCAATAGAAGAAGGATCAAACAAATACAATACAACGAAGAGAATAATATTACTCCAAGGCAGATTATCAAGACGACTGCATCAATTATGGGACAGACTGCTGTAGCAGGTAAGAATGATAAGGTTCCAAAAGCATACATTGAAAATGAAACTCCTAATATAGCTGCCGATCCTGTAGTTCAGTATATGAATCTGGATCAACTTGATAAGCTTATTCTCAGGACTAAGAAAGCAATGGAAAAAGCTGCAAAGGAACTGGATTTCATTGAAGCAGCGCGGTTGCGAGATGAGATGTATGCTTTACAGGAAAAACAAAAAAGCATGATCCCCAGGTAATAGCATATTTTCTATTCGCTTAATTAGCCCTTCTATGACACTTAATTTTAAAATGGACAATCTGTTACTTCTTGCAATAAACGCATCTCTAAAGGCCGGTAAAGCTATTCTTAAGCATTATCAAAGTTCATATAGCATAGAATATAAATCTGATGCCAGTCCGCTTACAAGCGCTGATAAAGAGGCCCATGAAATAATCACTGAGGGTTTAATGGAGTCCAGGTTACCAGTTCTGAGTGAAGAAGGTAAATTACTACCCTACGAAATAAGAAAATCATGGCAATTGTTTTGGCTTGTTGATCCGCTTGATGGAACTAAAGAATTTATTAGTGGAAATGGTGAATTTACTGTTAATATTGCATTGATTGAAAATAACGCTCCAATAATGGGAGTAGTTTATTTACCTGTAACGGGAATGCTTTATTTTGGCAGTCAGGAACACGGTTCATACAGAGTACATATAACTGATAAAAAAGAAAATCTATATACTAATCTGCATTCGATCATTTCAGCATCAGAAAAATTACCTACCCATACTAACAGACCTGTCACAATAATAGGGAGTCGTTCACATCAAAATGAAAAAACCGCATCACTAATTAACTCACTTATCGGTAAGTTTGAAAGCGTCGATATTGTGAATGCAGGAAGCTCTCTTAAGTTTTGCCGAATTGCTGAAGGATCTGCAGATATTTATCCCCGATTAGGTCCAACCATGGAATGGGATACTGCTGCCGGACATGCCGTATGTAAGTTTGCCGGTGTTAAAGTACTTAAGTATGAGTCAGATGAAGAATTAAGCTACAACAAAGAAGATCTCCTCAATCCTTACTTTATAGCTGTTGCTGAAAAGTACTTCACTTTCGTGATTAATTGCAACAAGACACTTTAGTTAAGTAATATAGGATGCAACATCCTTCTTACTGTTTATTCTGCACCGTTAGTAACATGAATTACAGGTAATCAATTACCCAATGGCGCAGAAATATATTAACAGTTGAATCCTGCCAATATAATTTTCGGAAGAACCTTATTTAGCTTAAATTTGACAGTTGTTATAATCTTAATCTTTATTCAACCTTATAGTTGTATAATTAGTATAATTTAACAATATTTGCAACATTATAGTTGTTTTTATTCATTTAAGCATTATCTTTGCAAAACTACATTGATTATGAGTTCTGAAAAGGAAGTAAAATCATTCCTAAAAGACTTTAAAGAAAAGATGAAATTCTGGGATATAATCTTCAGAGATGATAGAGGCAAAAACGTACAAGCACTTGTAGATTTGGAACTTCGCCCTATTGAACGCAAATCAATCCTGGAATCACTTGAGAGTATAGATTACAGCGAAGGTCCTCTAGAAGAAAAACTATATGGTGGTTCGGATATGTGGGTATTTGGCAAAATCATCAAACAAAGGGAAGTGTTCATCAAAATTACAATGGGAGCAATGAATAGTAGCGTAATCTGCATTTCATTTCATTTGGCTCAACACAAAATGGATTATCCTTTTAAATAAAGCAAAATGAAGAGTCCAATCACAGGAAAGGAAATGATATTGACCAAAGAAAGAAGGTCAATGGAATTTAGGAAAGATGCATTTAATGTTGTTTTTCATTATTACAAGTGCATCGATAGTGGGGAAAACTTTACTACCACCGAATTAGATGAATTAAATATTGATCAGTTATATAACCAGTACAGAGCTAAGTACAATATCCCGTTCCCTGACGAAATTACAAGGATTAGGGAAAAATATGGATTATCAGCATTGAAAATGTCGGCTATTTTAGGCTTTGGTGCAAATAGTTATCGGCAATATGAAGCTGGTGAAATGCCAAGCATCTCAAATGCACGATTAATACAAATGGTAAATGACCCTAAAAAGTTTATTGATATAGTTGAATTGTGTGATTCACTAGAGGATAATGCAAAAACAAAGTATATTCAAAAAGCTCAATTAATAATAGAAGAAAGGAAACGAAATATTTTCAGTTTCAATCTTAAAAATTATCTTCTAGGTGATCATTTAGCTGATATTTATTCAGGTTATAGAAATCCTGATTTTGAGAAGTTCACAGAAATGATTGTATATTTTTCTGATCTGGTACAACCATTCAAAACAAAAATGAATAAGTTGCTATTCTTTGCTGATTTTTTAATGTTCAAACAAAGCTGCTTTTCAATAAGTGGGGTTAGATATCAGGCAATTGATATGGGTCCTGTACCGATTAATTTTCAAAGTATTTTTGAATACCTCTCGAATAAGGGCGAATTTGATATTATTAATGTACAGTTTCCTAACGGTTATACAGGTGAACAATTTAAAGCCAGAGATGATAGACATTTCAATCCTAAGTTGTTCACTGAATCGGAGTTAAAGGTATTAGAAACCATTGCTGTCAAATTTAAATCAACAAGCACTACTGACATCATTGAGTTAAGTCATCTTCAGGATGCCTGGAAGCTAAATGAAAAAAATAAGAGCTTAATTAGTTACGAGTGTGCATTTGATTTAACTCAAATATAACTTCTTTGCCGTTTCTAGCGCAAATGTATTTGCCTTTTACTATTATTGGCTAAAAAGAGAAGAGCCGCTGATGCGGCTCTTCTCTTTTTAATCTAATCTTCTAAATAATTTAAGCTAAACTATTGGATTACTTTACATCTATCAGTTCAACATCGAATATCAACGTAGCACTTGGAGGAATAGTTGGCATTCTTCCGTTTTCACCATAACCTAATTTTGAAGGTATAATAAGTCTGGCTTTACCACCTTTTTTCATCATTGAAATTCCTTCTTCCCAACCTGGTATTACCTGACCCTGACCTATAGTAAACTCTAAAGGTTGTTTGCGATCAAGTGAAGAGTCAAATTTCTTACCATTAAGAAGAGTTCCTGTATAATGTACTTTTACAATCTTTCCTTTGCCTGCTTGTTCACCGGTTCCTTTTTTAATTTCAATATAATAAAGTCCGGAAGATGTTGGAGCAACTGTAATTTTATTTGCTTTTAAATAATTTTGAAGTTTACCTGCTTCTTCTTTCTTAGCTAATTCTTTTTCAGCAGCAGCCTTCTTTTCTTTATCAGCTTGTTCTTTTTCAAATTGAGCTTTCGAAACAATATCAGTCAATTCCAAATCGTAGAGTAATGTAGTATAAGGAGCAATCATTTGTCCCCTGCCCTGCTCACCAAAAGCAAGTGATGAAGGAACTATAATTGAAGCTTTTGAGCCTTTCGACATGAGCGATAATGCTTCGGTAACACCTTTATTATCAAAGTCTTTACCACTTTCCCACATCATTGGTTCACCCTGCTTGTAGCTGGAATAGAGCGTATCACCTTTTATAGTTGATACAACAAAATGTACCTTTCCGTAATCACCTGTTTTAGGTTTTTGATTATTGCCCTTTTTAGTTTCTATAAAATAAAGTCCTGAAGGCAATGGGGCAACAGTAATATTCTTATTCTTAATATAATCAGCAAGAATTGAAGTTTCATTTGCTTTGGCTTCTTCCATCTTCTTCTTGTACTCAGCTTCAAGTTGTGCCTGAGTCTTTGCTGAAATTAATTTAACATCAAAGTAAATATCTTTTCCTTTAAATGATGAATCAGGAAGCTGCGGCATCTTTATGGTTTTAAGGAAGAATGAATCAGCTGATGTGATAAATGTTGCACTATCACCAGGTTTCATCATTGCTAAACCAGAATAAAGGTCACCTTTATAAGAAGGTTCATTTAGTGGAAGCATAAATTCTTGTGGAATTTCAGCCGAATTGAAAAGTACTGAATCATTGATGGAATATTTCAGTTTGAGATTTAACACCATACCTGTTTTTAAGGTGGTGGTATCGTCTCCTCTAACATGAAACTTATAGTATAAACCATCACTTGTTTTCTTAAAACCACGGTGTTTAGAACATCCGTAGATTCCTGAAATTAGTGCCACAGAAAGCAGCAACAGAAAAATGTTTTTGTATTTCATTCGATCAATTATTAAAAAAGATTTGTGATTATTTTAAATCAAGAAGCTCAATATCATAAATTAGAGTAGATTTTGGAGGTACTTTATTCTGATCACCCAATAACCCAAAACCAAGATGCGAAGGTATGATAAATTTCGCATGGTCACCTATATGAAGTAATAATATTCCTTCTTCAATACCACTCTCAACACCACCTTTGCCTATTAAAAATTCTTTAGAACCTTCTTTTTCAGATGAATAAATTTGTTCGCCACTTATTAACTCAACCGTATAATTGATGACAGCTATCTTCCCGGTTTCAGCTTTAGCTCCCGATCCATGTTTATAGATTGCATACCTCAAACCTGATCCGGTAGCTTTCATATCCCACTTGTGTCTGTTGATGAAGTTAATAATCTGTTCATCTTCGGTTTTAACTGCTTGCTTGTTTGCTTTCATCAACGGCTCCTGGAGCTTATTTTCATCAAGCTCCTTAGGTTGCTGCGAATTGTCATTACTACAGGAAATAAGGACAAATATTAATAGAAAATTTATTATGAACAATTTAACGATTGTCTTCATATAATTGAACTCTTTTGAGCAGCATCAACAAGTGCATCTTTGTATTGGGGTAGAAATTCTTCAAACCGCTTGAGTGTCTCTTCCATTGAAAAACAGGAATCTCCCCCAGCAGCATTTCGATGACCTCCCCCTTCGTAATGTTTCTTTGCAAAATCATTGACTGAAAAGTCGGATTTTGACCTGAATGATATCCTAATACAACCATTCTTCTCAGTAAACAATGCAGCAAAGCTTATATTTTTAATTGATAAAGCATAATTTACAACACCTTCAGTATCTCCGGGTTGAAACGAGAATTTAGCCAAATCATCTTTGGTTAAAGAAATATAAGCTGTACAAAACTCATTGAGCACTACTAATTTATCACTTAAGCAATACCCTAACAAACGCATCCTGTTTTCGGAATATGTATCATACACGAGCCTGTGAACTTTTTCTGTATCAACTCCTTTCCTAATTAGATCTGCAACAATTTCAAGGGTTTCAGGATAGTTGCTGGCATAGCTGAATGAGCCGGTGTCAGTCATCATCCCAACATATATATTTGAACCAATCTGCACATTGATTAGATTCTGATCATCAAAAGCGCATATGAAATCATAGATTAGTTCAGCTGTAGATGAGACTTTTATAACTGAAAGTTGATGATCAAACTGATCTTCAGGATCTGGATGATGATCAATGAGTACTTTTTTTCCAGTGGCTTCCTCAAGTTGTTTCTGAAATAAGTTTACTCTTGAAATTGAGTTGTAATCAAGACAAAAGATAAGATCAGCTTCAGCAATTAAGAGATCACATTTCTTTTTATTATGAAAGTATATAAGTGCTTTATCTAATCCGGGCATCCAATGTAGAAACTGAGGAATATCATTGGGAATTATCAAATTGACATTAAACCCTTTAAGGATAAGATAATTATAAAATGCCAGGGATGATCCTACAGCATCTCCATCAGGATTGTAATGAGTAGTGATAAGTATGTGTTCAGATTTCGCCAAAAGGCCACTTATACTCTTAAGTGTTTCTTTATTAAACTTGTGCAAATTGTCAGCGGTTAAATAGAAATTTGAATTCGTAATTGAACACAAAAATAAGGAATATTGTTATGTGGCACTATACTTGACTTTGCTTATATTTACATAATAAATGAGAATCTTATGGCAGGAAATATTACATTCACAATGATTAAACCCGACGCTGTTGAAAGTCTTGCATCAGGTAAAATTCTGGATATAATCATTAATGCAGGGTTTAATTTGAGAGCCTTGAAAATGGTTAGGTTAACAAAGTTAAATGCTTCAAAATTTTATGAGATTCATAAAGAAAGACCTTTCTATAATAGCTTAGTAGAATTTATGTCCTCGGGACCGGTAATAGCGGCGATACTTGAAAAAGAGAATGCTGTTGAAACCTTTCGGAATTTCATTGGTTCCACAAACCCTGCTGATGCTGCTGATGGTACAATCAGACGTCTATTTGGAACGTCTATGCAGAATAATGCTGTTCATGGTTCGGACAGCGATGAAAATGCGATAAAAGAAGCTTCTTTCTTTTTCTCAGAATTTGAGAGAATTTAATCTTCATCGGGAAAGTACTCTGTAAATGTTTTATCGTGATAGAATATTACTATCCGACTAATCTTTTTGCCTTTGCCCCGATGAGTCGTCTCATATAAAGGTTTTTCTATCTTCTCGGGTTCAATTTTTGTTTGTTCCTCTTCCTTTTGAGGGTAAATATTTTTCTGCTCTGTTTTAGGTATCGCTTCCTGAGACAGGTTATTTACTTTATTATCAACATAATAACTTCCATTTCCCTGGTTGTTTACCTCTTCAGGAGTATCATAAATTTCATCCTCCTTAATCTCCTCCGAAAATAACTCCATTATGGTAGGTTTAATGGATGGTTTATCTTCTTGGTCTGGAACTTGAACTGAAGGATAAGGATTCATCATTGGACCATCACCAAAAATCAGCCAGTTCATACTTATGTCCGGGTACTTTTTAATAATTCTTTGAATAAAATCCAGACTGGGTTTATTCCTTCCGTTAAGTATATGCGATATCCCTGAACGCTGAACACCGATATCATCAGCTAACTGTGCCGGAGTAATATTTTTTGCCCTTAGTAAGAGTGATATCCTGCTGTTCATACTTTTAAAGTATTTAGATGATACATTTGTAATTTGAATATTCAAATATACAAATTATTGAAATGATAGACTTGTTATTTTTAGTTTACAAAATAAATTTTTTAAGCAAACTTTATATTAGCTATTTTATTTGACTGTATAACAACTGTTTATGATGTATTACTATTGAATTATCAACTGCTTGAAAATCTGTTAATTTAGTTAACTATCACTTGATATAGCCATTATATAACACTGGATCATAATGTTTTATAAGTATTTTGCAATGCATTTTAAAGATTTTATTAGGTTTACGGATGTTCTAAACATTACATTTGTAATTAACTGATTTTTATTGGGTGTTTGTACATTTGTAAACTATATTCTAGTTTAGTTTTGTAAACAACACTCTTTTCTTTAGTTTGTAAGGAAGATAGCACTAATTACTCCAACATTATAATATCACAAGGTCCTTTAAGACATTAGGTAATATACTGTAATCTGCTTTGCTTTAGTGTATTATCAATTTGTAATGATTTCTTAATGTATTACGGAATACCTTATGTTTACATTTGTAACTTCTAAAAATTGGTGTAATTATTCTACTACTATACAACTGAAGTTAAAAAGATCAAATCTTCTATAAGATTCACCTTATTTAAAGTTTATCCGAAAACCAATAAAGGAGCCTTTGAACTTTTATACTATCCCACCCCACTTGTATAACAGTTTGGAATCTTCTGATTTCTCAAGATTGATCTTCTATAGATTTCTACAAATATGGAAAGAGTAAATTTAGTTGTTTGATTGGAATGTTCCAGTGAAATGATGAAGATCCCTAAGAGGAATCATGAAAATTAACCAGACTATAAATGTAGTCGAGTGGTCAAATTAATTGAAATGAGCTGGAGCATCAATTTAGGTTACCGTGTAAAAGAATAGAAAAGAGCTTGA
>JBLMZZ010000169.1:0-3059 GCA_050259095.1 Omnitrophica WOR_2 bacterium
GTTCTGATCATGTCGGCATAATTGGTCATTGCAACCATAATATTCACACCAATAACCCCATTAGTCAGTTTGCGTGCTTTTCTAATCTCGCTTCTTAATCCTATTATTGAGTTTTCAAGAAAATTACCCTCTCCCTTGTAAAGCATTCCAAGTCCGGCCGCTGAAATTACACCTATACCTCCTTCATTTGCAACTGCTGATGCAAGTCCGGATAAAGAAATCCCAACACCCATTCCACCTTGTATAATTGGCAATGAACATTTTAAATGACCTATTGTAAGTTGTTTCATTTATTCTTGAATTTTTGTGCAAGAATAGACAATACTCAATCTTTAAGAGAAAATATGGTATTAAGAGTTAATTTAGTGAGCAATTACAGTGTTTAGGGATGAAGTGCATACTTTTTAGGGATGAAATGCAATAGCCATTCAAACCTGCGCTATTCGAAAATTGCACTTTAATGTTCTTTCCCTCTGTTATATAATGGTCAACCCAGTTGGGTAAAAACAAGATTTCTAATTTTACTAACCTTACATCCCTGAAGTCTTCCCTTGATAGTTATTATCAAATTGCTTTGTCGAGAACAATATTTCGAATTTCAGCAATTTTACTCCTGGATACAGGAACGTTGAAATCTAATCCATTAACTTCAAGGAGATAATTACCAGATGCACTCGTCATCTTCTTTATGTGATTAGCGTTAACCAGGCAACAACGATGCGACCTTAAAAACTGGGTATATTCTGCAAGAACAGTTTCCAAATTTGATATAGTCTGTCTGAGCAATTTCTTTTTTAGCTTGCTGTTCTCCATGTAAAACACTTCCACATAGTTACCGCATGATTTTAAAAGAAGTAATTTGTCAGGTTCAAAAGAGCTTATTTCTTTTCCATTCTCTGAAATGAAATTTACTTTACTCTCTTCTTTATCAATCGTTTGGGGAGTGGTGCCCAATTTCTCCGATTCAAAGAGTTTCTTTTCTTCAGCCAACCAGTGTTTCCCTGAATCAAATACTTTAACCATCTTCAATTTTAATGAATTATTGTAATTGATGAAATTAAAAAGCATAATGGGCAATACAGCCAATGCGGCTGGGAAAAAGACAGGAATGGAGTACGTTAGAAACGGTAAATTAAATAAATAAGCCAAAACCCCGAATGAAAAGGACAAAAAGATAAACATGCAAAGATTTAAGATTATCTCTTTTTTGACTGTCCATCCCTCAGAATTAAAGGTCTTGGGGAAAATACCGGGAAGTACCTGTGTATTTACAAAGAAAGTCAATGCAGCCAAAATACCTGTGCCTAAAACAAAATAACCATCATTTGAATTAAGAAAGTTGATTCCAAAAGGTTGGAAATAAAGCATTATCAGCATATAAGCCATACTCACAAGAAGAATGGTTTTTACACTGTGCTTAAAGTTATTATTAAAGATATAAGGTTGATTGAGATTCTCGAACATGTTCAATTTATGAGATGCAAAGATAGTCTTTCCTAAGTATTGAAAAACCTGCATAATTAATATCGCATCTATGCATGCATAAATTGATCAGACACATCGTGTACCGAAGCCTGTATCTCTAATCAAATTTTCTCTTAAAAGGATACTTTTAAAGAAGTTATGAAGTTAATACCCGGTGCACTGATACCTGATTCAAATGGTCGGTAGAGTTGATTTGTAATATTCTCAACTCCGGCATTTAATGACAGGTGCTGATTAATAAACCATGAAGCCTTTAAATTTAAAGTGTACCACCCCGGCACAAATGGTTTGCCTGTTGCATCTTTTGCATATGGAGTATTATCAGATCTTTCTGATAGTGGTAAATCCTTATAATCAATGCGTGAGTTATATTCGGCATAAAGATCAACCATTATTTTATGTTCCTGGAACATTAAATGTGTACTACCGAAGAACGGCACTGAATGGCGTAAGGGATAGTATTTCAAGCTATCCTCACTCTGTTCTTCACCATGCTGGTAACTTAACTTACTCTGTATTTTAAACCCTTTATAGGGTATAAATTCTACACCTGCCTGTAAACCATAAACATATGCCTTGGTAATATTTTGAATTGCCTGTACCCTGCTCAATACATCATCATAAACTATACTGTCCTTTCCATTATAACTATAATCACGTCTGGCAAGTGCATTATCAAGTAAGGTGTAAAAGACGGATAAATTAACTTGCAGTTTATCGAATTTTGTAAAGGCTGTTCCAACTTCAGCATTCCATGCATACTCCGGTTTGAGTGAAGCATTTGGCACAACTACAGTACCAGGTTCCGAATCAAATACTTTTCCAATATCATCTATGTTAGGTGATCTGAACCCTGAGGATAAATTAGCATATAATTGTGTATTTTCAGCAGGAAGCCATACCAATCCAAGGTTTCCGTTCAAGGCCCCATTCTTTAATTCGGCATTGGTAAATGGGAATGGGAACATGGATGTATCAAATTTAGCGGCTATGGTTATGTAATTATAACGAAGTCCTGCATTGAGAATCCATTTTGGTGAAATAGTATATTTAAAGTTAGAATACACTGCATACGACTGCCATGTAGATCCATCAGGATATCTGGTATTCGTTGGTGACACCTTATTATTAAAGATATTGATTCTGTCTGCGGTTGAATTTACCTTATTATAAACCCCTTCTGCTCCATAAAATAGTGTAAGGTTATCATTCAACTTTTTATCAAGGTCAAGATTCAATGAAAATGCATTAACCTTCTCATATTGATTGCGAAGTCTGGCATTATTCATCTTCCTGTCGTGTCTACTCTCTTCATACAGCTGATGTGCAAAATCAATACTCAAATCATTAAAGATACCTGAGCGACCAGTAAAATTTGTAGATAACCTATTCATTATCCATTTCTGAGGACCATAATACCATTCTGCATTTGCCAGATTACCATCTCCATCGGTGAGATAAAGCCTGTCGTAACGGGGTGCATTTGATGTTTTTGAATAGTAAAATCCATAATCTATATCAAACTTATTGCTTGGTTTGAATAATACACGTTGCAGAATATTAGTTTGATTGTA
>JBLMZZ010000170.1:0-11669 GCA_050259095.1 Omnitrophica WOR_2 bacterium
TATCTATTCCAGAATGAAGGAGAGAAAAGGATAAGGACAGTAAATAGTTCTAGTCTGCCAAGAAGCATAAGAAAAGATAGTAGCCATTTCCCTGCTTCAGGGACACTTCCATAGTTTAGTACAGGACCGACTGTTCCTAATCCGGGGCCAATATTTCCCAAACATGATGCAACACCGCCAATTGCGGATTCAAAATCCAGACCTATAATTGAAATTGCAAGTGAACCGATTGCAAAAATGATTATGTAAATAAGAAAAAAGGCAAGTACATTGAAAATTATACTTTGAGGAATAGATTTCCCATTAAATCTTACAGGTATTAATGCTTGAGGATGAATTAATCTCTTAAGTTCAAGCTTACCATTTTTGAATAATAATACAATCCTAACAACTTTAATTCCACCGCCTGTTGATCCTGCGCATCCTCCAATGAACATAAGCAATAATATAATAATCCAGGTATGATGGGGCCACAAGAGGTAATCGGAGCTAACAAAACCGGTAGTAGTGATAATGGAAACAGTAGTGAATAAAGAATCACGGAATGATTTCTCAAAACCGGTATCCCTCATTATAAACAGGGCAATTCCCATAATAATTGCAGCAGTGAGAATGATGAGAGAATAACTTTTTAGTTCTTCGTTAGAGAAGACTAAATTGAATTTCTTTTTAAAGGCAAAGAAGTGTAATGAAAAATTTATGCCTGCAAGAAACATGAAGAGAATAAGAACATATTGAATATAAGGAGTAAAACCAGCCACTGAATCATTCTTTGTTCCAAAACCTCCGGTTGCTAATGTTGCAAATGCATGGCATAGTGAGTCATATAAGTTCATGCCGCCAAGCATTAACATTGCCGTACAGAGAAAGGTTAACACAACATAAATAGCCCAAAGATTTTTGGCAGTTTGTGTAATTCTCGGACTAAGTTTATCAGGTGTAACTCCGGGTACCTCTGCTATAAAAAGTTGCATACCTCCAATCCCTAAAATAGGCAGAACGGCAAGAGACAATACTATAATGCCCATACCACCAATCCAGTGTGTAAGTGCACGCCAAAAAAGAATACCCTTAGGTATGTCTTCAATGTATGTAAATACAGAAGCCCCTGTAGTGGTAAATCCTGACATTGTTTCAAAGTATGCATCTGCAAAAGTTGGTGCAATACCACCCAATCTGTAAGGTAAAGCCCCAAAAAATGAGATTAACACCCACACCATTGTTACAATTATGTAACCTTCACGTTTACCAATGCTGTTAGCATCAAGCTTTTTATTAAAAAAATAAAAAGCAGAACCAATTAAAAGTGTAATTAAACCAGTTGAAAGTAAAGGCAGAAAATCATGCTTTGGATCGAAGAAGACCAAATGTGACATGAAATCTCCATCATAGATAATAGAAGGAATAAGGCTAATGAGCATAAAAATTCCTTCAATCACAAGCAAAACGCCAAGTACTTTTAGTATTGCATAAAGATTAAGATCCCTGATTGTACTCATACGGGTTGGAATGAATTAATTAAAAAGTTCCTGTACCCTGCTTATTGCTTCAGGCATAGCAAATACTACAACATTATCGCCCTGATTGATTTGGAAGTTCCCAATAGCAATAAAACTTTGATCACCTCTAACAATTCCACCAATGATACTGCCTCTTGGACAATTAAGATTCTTGATTGGTTTCTTGGTAGCAACTGAACCAGGTTTGACTAAGAATTCAAGTACCTCGGCTTCGACACCACTAAGATACCTTGTTGACTTAACAACTGCATCCATTGTAAAACCAACAATATAGGAAGCAGTGATTAGCTTTTTATTGATCACAGTTTCAATACCAATACTTTGTGAAATGCTAATATAGTCAAGGTTTTCAACAAGAGGAATTACCCTTTTAACCCCGAATCTTTGAGCGAGCAGACATGTAAGAATATTAGTCTCATAATCATTAGTAACAGCAATGAAAGCATCCATATTCCTGATTCCTTCATCTTCGAGAAGTTCAATATCTCTTGCATCAGCATTAATGATTAGTGTCTTTTCAAGCTGGTCAATTAAATCAAAAGCTCTGTCTTTATCAATTTCAATAAGTTTCACATTCATTTCACGCTCAAGCAATTGAGCTGTCTTTCTGCCAATTCTTCCACCCCCTACAATCATCACATTCCTGATATCAAAGGTTTCTTTACCTGCGAGGTGAAGTAACGAATCAATACCATGAGGTCTGGTGATTACATATGCCATATCACCAAGTTTAAACACATCATCACCCTTTGGAATTATTGTTTTCCCATTACGATGAATTGCAACAGCTCTAAAATCAAGTTTAGGATTATCAGAGGCAATTTGGTTTAATGTTTTATCAATTACACGAGCTTTCTCATCAAGTTTTAATAGCAAAAGTGAAAGTTTGTTATCGGTAAAATCAAAGATTTCGGTTGCTGCCGGTTGTTTGATAAGTTTAACAATCTCTTTAGAAGCTATTCTTTCGGGACAAACCATTGAATCAATACCTAATGAGCGCATTAATTCACGATTTTCATTTGTTAAATATTCAACATTATTAATTCGCGCTATGGTTCTGCGAGCACCTAGCTTCTTGCCAATTGCACAAGTAGTAATATTTATTTTCTCATCATGTACAACTGAAATTAACAGATCAGCTCCCTTAACATTTGCTTGTTCAAGAACTTGAATAGATGAAGAATCACCTGTTATTGTCAACAGATCGGTATGCGATTCAATAAGTTTAAGTAATTCCTGATGTGGATCAACAATAGTGATATTATGGTTTTCGCCGGAAAGCATTTTGGCCAGATGAAATCCAACTTCTCCGTCACCGGCAATAATTATGTTCATAGTTCCTCCTAAAAGATGCAAAAGTAGTACAATATTATATTTATTATACTGATATTCCTAATTTTAAAACTGATTCAGTGATTATCAGATAATGTAGATGACAACCTGTTAATGGTTAACTTTGTACCATTAAATATTTGACATGTCACCGGGAATAGGAACACTTCTTCAACAGATTAATTCTCCTGAAGATCTTCGCAAACTAAAAGAAGAAGACCTCCCACAGTTATGTAGTGAGATCAGGCAATATATAATAGAAGTGATTTCTTCTAATCCGGGACATCTGGGTGCAAGTCTTGGTGCTGTGGAGTTAGCAGTTGCAGTTCATTATGTTTTCAACACCCCTGATGATAAACTTATCTGGGATGTAGGCCATCAGGCATATACTCATAAAATTATTACAGGAAGAAGGGATGTATTCAATACGATCAGGAAAACAGATGGTATAAGTGGATTTCCAAAAATGGAAGAAAGTGAGTATGATGCTTTTGGAGTTGGACATTCGTCAACATCAATTTCAGCAGCATTAGGAATGGCTGTAGCCGCTAAGCTAAACCATAATACCAGCAGGCAACATATTGCTGTTATTGGTGATGGGGCTATGACAGGGGGAATGGCAATGGAAGCACTTAACAATGCAGGTGTGTCTGATACTAATCTCTTAGTAATATTTAATGATAATGGAATTGCCATTGATAAGAGTGTAGGTGCATTAAGAGAGTATTTTATTGATATTGTGACTTCACGTGCCTATAAAAAATTCAAGGATAAAGTTTGGGTTTTAATGGGTGGTAATACCCGCTATGGATCAAATTCACGTGAAGTTGTAAAACAACTTACCAAAGCTGTAAAATCAACAATTCTTAACAATTGTAATCTATTTGAAGCATTCAACTTCAGATATCTGGGACCAATTGACGGTAATGATGTTATAAAACTTGTAAAACTTCTCCATGATCTTAAAGATATTCCCGGTCCAAAACTACTACATGCAGTAACCATTAAAGGAAAAGGTTTTGAGAAGGCTGAACAACAACAAATTCTCTTTCATTCACCCGGGAAGTTTAATAAAAAAACAGGTGAGATAATAAATGTTGTTACTGAAAATGCTTCAATAAAGTATCAGGATATATTTGGGGAAACAATTGTTGAACTCGCACGTAAAAACGAAAAGATAATTGGAATCACTCCGGCAATGTCAACCGGTTGTTCATTAAATATAATGATGAAAGAAATGCCGGAAAGGGCATTTGATGTTGGAATTGCCGAACAACATGCAGTAACTTTTGCAGCTGGTATGGCGGCTGAAGGTTTTATCCCTTTCTGTAATATCTATTCTTCCTTCATGCAACGCTCGTATGATCAGATAATTCACGATGTTGCTTTACAACAGTTACCCGTTATATTTTGCCTTGACAGGGCCGGACTTGTAGGCGAAGATGGCCCTACTCATCACGGGGCTTTTGATCTTGCTTATTTGAATACCATTCCCGGAATTATCATTTCGGCCCCAATGAATGGGATTGATTTACGCAATTTGATGTATTCAGCTCAAATTGAGCATAACAAACCATATGTTATACGATACCCACGTGGTAGTAGTGCAGTGATTGAATGGAAGAAACCCTTTGAAAAAATCATTGCCGGTAAGGGTAAACTTATTTCTGAAGGAAGAGATATAGCCATCTTGAGTATTGGCCACCCTGGTAATTTTGTTAAAAAGGCAATTTCAATGCTTGCAAAAGAAAACATTGTACCGGCACACTATGATATGCGATTTCTAAAACCTATAGATGAAGAGATACTGCATACTGTATTTAGAAATTATAAGAGTATTATTACTGTTGAAGATGGATCAAAAATTGGTGGTTTGGGTAGTACTGTACTTCAATTTATGGCTGCAAACAACTACAGTTTGCCAGTAACCATTTGCGGCATTCCGGATGAATTTGTGAAACATGGAAAAATCGAAACTCTTTATGAGTTATGTGGTTTCGATGCTGAAGGAATTGTGAAGGCAGTTAAAAAATGCCTCATTATGATGCCGAACATTAAAGCAGATGTTTAGAAAAATAAGTGCAATTTAAAATAAATAACCTCGTTTTAGCTACGTAATCAATTTCAAGTGATGCCAGGCATTAACCGTTCATTAAAAAGAGTTTTTACTTTAATTGGTATCTCTTTCTTTTTGCTAAGTGTATCAGCTATTACATTACTTTATTTGAATGGTGACAAGATTAAACAACTTATAATATCAGAATTAAACAAAAATTTATTAATTGAGGTATCTGTCAAAAAAATTGATATAGGAGTCTTTAAATCTTTTCCCTATGCATCTGTAATTCTTTCAGATGCAGTAATGCAACCTCCTTCAAAATTCTCAACAGCACCAGGGTTAATACATGCTGGTACCATTACTTTAAGATTTAATCTAATAAACTTAATTACTAAGAAATACATAATTCACAGTATTGAAATAAGTAATGCCCATATCTCAATTTATGAAGATGGTTATGGGCTCAATAACTATTCAATATGGAAGAAATCAACATCAGGAGAAGGATCTGTTGAATTCAAGGTCAAACGGTTAACATTAACATCCTCTAAAGTATTTTATCGTAACCTTAGAAGGAAGGATGATTTCGAAATTACTGTCAAGGATTTGAACTTGAAAGGAGAACTTCAAAAAGAACAATTCACACTTAAAGCTGAAGGAAATTGCTTCAACGAAAGATTACTGGTTGCCGGTTCAAAAATTCTTCCGGCAGGTGATACACAATTCGTATCAACAATTAATATTGATACACAAAAGCAAACACTAGTTTTTAAGACATCTACTCTGGAGTTCGCTGGTATAGATACTCAATTTAATGGATTATATTGTTATAGTTCTCAACCTTTTGTGAACTTTCAGGTAACTTCACTCAGTTCTGATTTAGAAAATATTAAAAAGATCATCCCTGAATCGTTTATTGATGAAATAAACAAATATTCTCCAACAGGTCAGATTTTGATTCATGGTAATCTTTCTGGTCCGGCTGACCAGCTCAATTCAATTAAAGTAACTGCTTACTTTGAAATAAAAAACTCTAACATTAATTGGAAGACAAAAGATATTAAGATAAAAGATGTTGCTGCAGAAGGCCGTTTCATCTATGCAGGTCAAAGAAATTCGGAATTATTAACTATAAGTAAGTTTAGCGGAAAGTTTAATTCCGGTAATATAAGTGGGAATTCAGTTATCTCAAACTTCGAAACACCAACTGTTAAAATTAATCTTTTACTGAATACTGATATTACTGAATTAGCTCCACTAATTGAGAATGAGTTTATATCTGAATACTATGGACAAGTAACCGCCGATTTAAAATATAGTGGTCAATTTATATCAGGTAGTAGAATTGACCGTCAAATTTTGGGACAAGTAACACTTAACGATGCAGGATTTACCTATAATAATAAAAAGATAAACAATCTTACCGGCTCGCTTGAGTTTAACCAGAATAACTTACGGTTTAATGGTTTGACATGTTCCTTAGGAAGTTCAGATATAAAGGCCAATGGAGACATTGAAAACTTGTTTGGTTATTTACTTGATGGAAGTAAAAATATCCATGCAACATTGAGATTATTTTCAGATAAATTGGTTTTGCAAGACATTCTGGATTTGGCAGTAGAACAGGGAGAAGTAAAAACCTCAACTTCATTATTTCCTCCAAATATAAGTTTCGATGCTATACTAAGTGTCAATTCACTCACATATAAGAAATTAAAAACCAACAATATTACAGGAACATTTACCTTAAAGGATGACATTTTAAGAGGCAATGATATTTCAATTAACGCTCTTGGAGGGAAAATTACAGGCAATGGATTAATAAATGGCCGTTATGGGAATAGAGCTCAAATTGTGACTAAAGCACATTTCGACAGAGTAGATATTAATAGATTATTTTATGAATTTGGCGACTTTGGGCAAAAAAGCCTTGTTAGTGATAATCTTAAAGGAACAGCGCAAGTTGATGTTGATTTTGCAACAATGCTATATACTGACTTTACAATAAATAGTAAATCAATAGAAGCAATAGCTGATGTTGAGATTAAAAATGGGGAACTAAATGATTTTGAGCCACTACAAGCCTTATCCAGGTTTCTTGATGCATCCTCGTTAAAAAATATCAAATTTGCTACTTTGAAAAACCGTATAGAAATCAATCATGAAACTGTGATGATTCCTCAGATGGAGATTCAATCTTCAGCACTCAATTTAGCCGGATATGGTACACATACTTTTGGTAATGACATCGATTATCATGTAAATATGCTGCTTTCGGATGTAATGAGGGCCAAAAGAAAAAAGCAGCCCGAATTTGATAAGTATATTGAAGATGATGGATATGGAAAGCCAAGATTATTTTTAAAGGTGAGTGGAGAAATAAATGATCCTCTTGTGCAATATGATACAAGAGCGGTAAAGAATAAAATAGCTACTGATTTTAAAAATGAGAAACAGGTTTTCAAGGATGTTATCAGAAAAGAATTCGGGACGAGAAAATCGGAAACAGGAACATCAACCGGCACTACACCAACCAAAGAACCTACAGAATTTCAGATTGAATGGGATGAGAATAAATAACAGACTATTTTTGTAACATTAAGAGCTAAAAGCCAAAAATGAAAATACGTTCTCTCTTTAGTCCAAAAGCTACAGACATCTATAAACAGAAAAAGACCTGGAAAAGGTGGCTGTTTTTTATTGCCTTTGCTATTGTGAGCGTTTCACTTTGGTACACAAATTCATTGGTACAAAAGATAGCTGTTGACGAACGTGGCAAAATCACAACATGGGCTAATGCTATTCAACAAAGAGCACGTTTGGTTAATTACACTGATAATTTCTTTAAACAAATAAGTTCGGAGGAACAGGAAAGAGCCGAGCTTTTAGCTGAAGCTACTGTAAAAACAGTTCAATCAGACATTGATGAAGATATCAGTTATTATCTGAAAATTATATCAAACAATACTTCAATTCCAGTTATACTTTCAGACGATAAAGGAAATATTCGTGAGGCAAAGAATGTTGATTTTGATCCGGATACAGTGCCTGTTATGACCCCAAAACTATTGAAAGAGTTTTCAGTATATGCTCCCATAATACTCGAGTATTACAATGGGAACTACATCTACTTTTACTATAAAGATTCAAAATTGTTCTCAGAGTTGAAGGTTGTATTAAACGATCTAGTTCAATCTTTCTTTAAAGAAGTTGCTGATAATTCTGCTTCTGTCCCGGTTATTATCACTGACAGCACCCGACGACATGTAATTCAATATGGTAATCTTGACAGTACATTGGTAAAAGACACTTTATTTGTCCATAAGACCATTGAAGAAATGGCATCAAATAATGATCCCATTGAAATTGATATCACAGGTAAAAAGACATTTATCTATTATCAGGATTCTTACGTTCTCACTCAATTAAGATTCTTCCCTTACATACAGGTTGCCATTGTAAGTTTATTCTTATTGGTTGCTTATTTGCTTTTCAGTATTGCACGTCGATCAGAGCAAAATCAGGTGTGGATAGGTTTGGCAAAGGAAACCGCTCATCAACTTGGCACTCCTCTGTCATCAATGATAGCATGGGTTGAATATTTGAAGACTCAAAACATTAATGACGAAACCATTGAAGAATTGCAGAAAGATGTTAATCGTTTAAGCACTATAACAGAGAGGTTTTCTAAAATAGGTTCCCGATCAAATACCAAACCCGAAAATATAGTTGAGGTGGTTTACAATTCAGTTGATTATCTAAAGACCAGAACCTCAAGAATGGTAAACTTTGAGATAACACCATCACGTGATAAAGTTATACTCACCAGATTAAACTATCAGCTTTTTGACTGGGTGATTGAAAATCTGGTAAAGAATGCCGTAGATGCAATGTCGGGTAAAGGGAAAATAATTATCAAAATTTCAGAAGATGAAAAGCTGGTAACTGTAGATGTTACCGATACCGGGAAAGGGATACCAAAGCATAAGTTCAAGACTATCTTCAACCCCGGATATACAAGCAAACAGCGCGGTTGGGGATTGGGACTATCACTTGCTGAAAGAATTATACGAGAGAACCATGAGGGGCGCATTTTTGTAAAGTCATCTATTCCCGGAAAAGAAACTACTTTTAGGATAGTTCTTCAAAAATAAAGTCATCTTTTCATAAGTTAATCTCTTCATAAATAGGCAATTATACAATTAGATTGTTTTATTTCTGCTTAATAGCTCTATTTTCTGAATAAATATTTTGAGTATTTAAAAAATGCTTTATTTTTGGGGCCTTATGGCAAAAATAATTAACTGCTATTTTTTTCGGTTAACTCCAAAATTGATTTTTCGCAATATTAAAAATCGCGACAGATATTGATATAATTATAGGAATCCCCATCCTACGTTTACAATTCAACATTTTTTAATAATTATACAATACCTTAAACTAATGAAATTACCATTTGCCGAATCATATAAGATTAAAATGGTGGAACAAATCCACCGCAGTACAAGAGCTGAGCGTGAAGTTTGGATTAAAGATGCAAACTACAATTTATTCAAATTAAGGAGTGATCAGGTTTTCATAGACCTATTAACAGATTCAGGAACCGGTGCAATGAGCGACCGTCAGTGGAGTGAAATGATGATTGGTGATGAAAGTTATGCTGGAGCATCATCTTACTTCAAAATGAAAGCTGCAATAAAAGATATTCTTGGATTTGAGTATTTTCTCCCAACACATCAGGGAAGAGCTGCTGAAAATGTACTCTTTTCAGCACTAGTTAAAGCAGGGGACGTAGTTCCTGGAAATTCACATTTTGATACCACCAAAGGCCATATTGAATACAGACATGCAAAAGCAGTTGATTGCACAATTAATGAAGCTTTTGACACTACAATTTACCACCCATTTAAGGGAAATGTTGATCTTAATAAACTCGAAGCAGTCTATAAATCAACACCGCGTGAAAAAATTCCATTTACAATAGTTACCATTACATGTAACTCATCGGGTGGGCAACCTGTTTCGATGGCTAATTTAAAAGCGGTTAAAGAATTATCAGATAAGTATGGTATCATGGTTATCTATGATTCAGCACGTTTTGCCGAGAATGCCTATTTTATCAAAACCAGAGAAGAAGGTTATACTGATAAGACAATCAGGGAGGTAGTAGCTGAAATGTTCAGTTATGCTGATGCAATGACCATGAGTAGTAAGAAAGATGCTATTGTAAATATGGGCGGATTTATAGGTTTACGTGATGAAAAGCTATTTAAAAAAGCGTCAACCTTTAACATCATGTTCGAAGGATACATTACCTATGGAGGAATGTCGGGCCGTGATATGAATGCATTGGCACAAGGACTTTACGAAGGTACTGAATTTGATTATCTTGAAACTCGTATAGGTCAGGTTGAATATCTTGGTAATAAACTTCTTGAATATGGAGTTCCTGTTCAACAACCATTTGGAGGACATGCTATATTTGTTGATGCTAAACGTTTTCTACCTCATCTGCCAAAAGAACAATTTCAATCACAAACACTTGCTGTAGAGCTTTATCTTGAAAGCGGTGTAAGAGGAGTTGAAATTGGCGCCTTACTTGCTGATCGTGATCCTGAGACACGCGAAAATCGTTTTCCTGCTCTTGAATTATTGAGACTTACAATACCAAGAAGGGTTTATACAAACAACCACATGGATTATGTTGCTACTGCACTTGGTAATGTTTATGAAAGAAGTAATACCATTACTAAAGGACTCAAGATAGTAAGTGAAGCTCCTATTATGCGACATTTTACAGTTGAACTGGCAAGAGTATAGTTGTGAGAATAGAAAAATGCACATGAATACATACAAAACTGAATATCTTCTGCAAAGTATAGCAACAGGGAAAATCTATAATGATACCGGTTGGCTGCTTGATGCTCCGGATGAAGAGATAAATTGCCTCCTAAGGTCAATCTATAAAGAAAACCAACTGATTTTAAAGGAAGAAGCTGATGGTTTATTTAGATTCGGAGGATGGTTGCCTTTATCAGGATATCTTCATGGTTCAGCTTCCCCTGTTACTTACAAGAGTGAGGAACTAGCTTCAGTTTTGGGTCTCAAAAACCTATGGATTACATTCAATGGTTATTGGCCTGAGAGGGGTGCAATGATGACCACTTGCTCTTTCAAGGAAACAGAGGCTTATTCAGTATGTAGCCGATTGCAAGGGTATTCAAACAAAGTACTTGTTGTTGCATCAGCAGGGAATACTGCGAGAGCATTTGCAAAAGTATGTTCAGCAAACAATATTCCGCTTTTATTATGCGTACCTTATGATTATATTAACGCTTTGTGGTTTGAAAATAAGCTCTCACCCTGTGTGAAGCTTATATCAACTGCAACTGGAAGCGATTACTTTGATGCTATCCATCTGAGCAATATTATTGCCCGGATGGATGGCTTCACTGCTGAAGGTGGAGCTAAGAATGTAGCAAGGCGTGATGGTATGGGCACCACAGTCCTTAATTCTGTATCCACTATTGGCAGAATACCAGATTTTTACTTTCAGGCTGTTGGAAGTGGCACTGGTGCTATTGCTGCCTGGGAAGCTAATCTAAGACTCCTGTCAGATGGACGATTTGGAAATAACAAAATGAAACTTATCGTTTCTCAAAATGCCCCTTTCCTCCCTATTTATGATGCATGGAAAGCAAAATCAAGAGAATTACTACCAATGAACGATGAGGAAGCAAGAATTCAAACTCATTACA
>JBLMZZ010000171.1:0-11925 GCA_050259095.1 Omnitrophica WOR_2 bacterium
TTGATTTTCTTGAATTTAAGCTCTGCTCGGGCAACTCTTGTAAGATCAAGTAAATCTTTTATTAATTGATCCATTCTTCTGGCATTTTTCTTTACTATACTAAAGAGTCTGGCAACTTCTATATTAAGTTCTTCAGAATGTTCTTGTAATATAATGTCTGTAAAGCCTTGTATTGATCTTAGAGGTGCTTTAAGATCATGTGATACGGAGTAACTAAACGATTCAAGCTCGGCATTCAATGTTTCTAACTGATTGGCTCTTTCCTGTAAAGATTTATTTAAATTAGCGACTTCTAAAGTCCTTTGAGTGACTCGCTGCTCAAGGCTCTCATTGAGATTGATAATTTCATTCTCAATGACTTTACGCTCTGTAATATCTTCAAAAATCAGTAGGAAATTATTTTCTTTTTTAATGGGATCAACTACGTTACTTACCCAGCAACTTAAGTCAATTACTGCACCATCTTTTCTGGTCTTTTGAGTCTCAAAAAAATATGTGTTGGAATCATCCAGTAATTGCTGATTAATCTTTATAAAATCCTCATCTGTACTATCCTTAAAAATAGGATTTGCCTTGTTTATCAGTTCAATATATTCCCAACCAAATACCTTTGTGGCAGCTTTATTCCATATAATAATTTGGTTATTTTTTGATAAAACAATTAATGGAAGTGGAGAAGATTGAATAATTGTCTGTAGGATTTCTCTATTGTTGATCAATTCATCATTGAGTCGTAATTGCTCTTGTAAATTCTTATTCTTTTCCTTTTGAACGAATCTAAGATGCCACATTATAAAGATAGATATAAGAAGTACAATATAACCTATCATCATCCACCTTCCTTGCGAAAGAGGCTTCTTCACCTGTTCCATATCGATATGAACTGCCAATATCCAATTTGAACGAGGTATTTTTTTTACAGAAACCAAGACTTCTTTACCTTCGATTCCCATTCCTTGAAAAACACCCTCTATTCCTTCCGCTGCTTTGATAAATGGAGGGACTTTCAAATTCACGTCTTTGACATTCGGTAATACAGTTATTCCATTCAAATGTCTGTTATCGATTATATAAATAGAATCTCCTTCATTTCGTATCATAGAATATACTGCATTCATGGTATACATCCTATCAAAGAGAATATCTTCTTTAAAAAAGTTATTGGCACGTGTTCTGAAAATCAGGCAAGCTTCTGGTTTATTGGCATCTTTATAAGTAATAGGAGCAATGCTGGCATAAAAAAGTACTTCACTATTAGGTCGTCTGTAGATATCCAATGAAATGTTCTTTTTCATTCTCATTGCGCTAATACACGAATCAACAACAAATTGGGCAAGCGGTAATGAGTCATTTCCAAGTATGAATATTTGATTCAGATTTTTTTCAACTAAGAAAATATCATAATCATGCGACTGTTGAGTCTGTATTAACCACTCTCTGAGCTTGAAAATCCCATTAGGTTCTCCTTTCAAAAAGAACTTAATGTCTTCAGAAAAACTTCCATTTTTCTGATAAAAAATGACATCCTTATTCCGTTCACTTAACCATTGTATAATCTCATCAATTTTAATCTGGTTCAGTGTCTGTAATTGGCTGGATGTTCTATCAATTGTTATCTTTTTGGTTTCCTTATAATAAATATAACCAGAAACTGAGACTACAACAGTAACAATAAGATATATAAAGATAGGAATAAGCCACCTTTGGTCATTAATCTTAACTCCATTAATTTTAATTTTGTCAAACCACTTCATAAGATGAATCTGGGATATTAAGATAATGAGCGTCAGATTTGTACTCGAAAGGTACTATTTTTTTAAAATATTTTAGGATATTTAATCGGATTATAGTCGTGCATTACATTATAAACAGCATCAAAGACATCTTCTGCATTTGGATTTGAAAAATAATCTCCATCAGTACTATAAGCTGCCCGATGTGCTTTAGCAGTAACTGTTCGTGGTTGAGCATCAAGATAGTTGTAGCCATTCTGATCTTCCAGAACTTTCTGCATCATATATGCAGTAGCTCCTCCGGGCACATCCTCATCGAAAAATACAATCTTGTTTGTTTTCTTTAGCGATTTTACAATTGATTGGTTAATATCAAAAGGTTCAAGCGATTGCACATCAATTAGTTCACAAGAAATGTTGAATCCTTCAAGTTGGGTAACTGCATCCTGGGCTATTCTAACACACGATCCATAAGTTACAATAGTAATATCAGATCCTTCATTAAGTACTTCCACAATACCCGGCTTTATTCTAAATTCACCCAGATTAGTTGGTCTTTTCTCTCTTAACCGGTATGCATTAAGAGGTTCTATTATTAATGCCGGTTCATCAGAAGCAAGTACGGTGTTATAAAACCCCGCAGCTCTGGTCATATCTCTGGGTACTAGTACATGTACCCCTCGTATTGAATTAATAACCATGCTTAATGGAGAACCTGAATGCCAGATACCTTCTAACCTATGACCTCTGGTACTAATTATTAATGGGGCTTTTTGGCCTCCTTTAGTTCTGTATTGTAATGTTGCAAGATCATCACTTATTACCTGAAGCCCATAAAGAAGATAATCAAAGTATTGTATTTCTGCAATAGGCTTAAACCCCCTCATTGCTAATCCAATTCCTTGTCCAACAATGGTAGCTTCTCTAATCCCGGTATCAAAGATCCTTTCTACGCCATACTTATCTTGCAGGCCTTCATAACTCTGATTGACACCTCCAATTTTACCGACATCTTCACCGAAGATCACTAGCTGTGGATATTTTGATAGTAATATATCAAAATTGTCACGCAATATTTCCCTTCCCGGTACTAAGGCAGACTTATCATTATAGGCAGGTGGCACCTCTGAAATATTTGCTACACGGTAATCCGACTCACTGTAGAGATAAGAATTATATCTTTCAGCACTGTCAAGTGCTACCTTATTTAACCAGTTGGTAACATTTTCTTTTAATGAATTCTGAGGATTACTACAAGCATTACAAATTAGCCTTAATATTTTTTTACCTGATGAAATAATGTCTTTTCGTATTGGTTCAGCAATCGATTTAAGATCATCTTTAATATTTTCTATCTTATTAGTTTTAGCACAGTTGCATGAACTAACATCTGCCATATAGATGAATTCATCTCTTAATTTCCTTATTGGTTCCTGATAATTATTCCATGCAGTATTCCTTGCTTTCCTTACCCTGTTTAAAGCCTCTTGCTCAATTATTTCCAGAGTTTCTTCGTCAGCAATTCCATTTAAAAGAATCCACTCTTTCATTTTTTTTATTCCATCATATTCTTTCTCCCATTCAAGACGTTCAACTGACTTATATCTTTCATGAGATCCGCTGGTTGAATGTCCCTGAGGTTGTGTTAATCCACTGATATGAAAGAGAACAGGTGTATGTTGAGTGCGGCAAATGTTTATACCTTCTTTGTATGTTTCCTGAAGTTTTATATAATCCCATCCATCAACTTTAAATATTCTTAAACCAACTCCATTTTTATCAGTTTTAAATCCGCTCAAAAGGTCAGAAATGCTTTGCTTGGTAGTTTGTAATTTATTCGGAACTGAAATACCCCAACCATCATCCCAAACCGATATTGCCATGGGAACTTGTAATACCCCGGCTGCGTTGATTGTTTCAAAAAAATGGCCCTCTGAAGTTGAGGCATCACCAATAGTACCAAAAGCTACCTCATTTCCATTTATTGAAAATCCTTCCAGAATTTGAGGATTCTTCGTTTCACGATACATTTTTGAAGCAAGAGCTAAGCCAAGTAAACGAGGCATTTGCCCGGCAGTAGGGGAGATGTCGGCAGAAGAGTTTTTTTGTTGTGTAACATCCTTCCAATTACCCTTTTCGTCAAGATTTCTTGAAGAAAAATGGTTATTCATCAGTCTGCCTCCTGAACCGGGATTTATAGCTAAATCGGTATCTCCATAAATTTGTGCAAAGAACTCTTCAAGAGTCATTAATCCACTTGCTAGCATAAAGGTTTGATCTCTATAATAGCCTGAACGCCAATCTCCCTTTTTGAATACACGGGCCATTGCTAATTGTGGTAACTCTTTACCATCACCAAATATCCCAAATTTACCTTTACCGGTAAGAACTTCCTTTCTGCCGAGAAGGCTTGCTTGCCTGCTTTCACAAGCAAATCGATAATCACTTAATATCTCATCAACTGTCAATCCATTAGCTATTGAAACCTTTGAATTTCTGGCTTCTTTTGTAGTCATATGTTAAGTTTCATTTGAAATCTGTTAACAAATATCGTGAAAATTGGTTCATGAGACTATAGGGAACATTTAGGATAACTGATAATTGGTATATATGGCAATTACAACTATTTTGGTGCCCTTAGCAGTATCACAAAATGTTTCCTTTTAGATTGATTAGGGCAACTATAGCTCAACTATATAGCTGTACTTTTCGCCCTTATATCTCTTACCAAGCTTGGGTAGCAGAGATTTAGGTAGTAAGTGAAGTTTTTAAAGCGAGGCAGATAATTATTTGAGGCAATTCATTATATGCTTTACTATGCTATAACCTGAATTTTTTGATAACATTTCCTCAGTAATACCACATTTATTTATCATGTCATCAATTTCATCATCGGTCCTTAGATGAAATTGTTTTTCTAAAGTTTCCCTGGAGATAATTTCGAGTAGTTTATCCCTGATTCGATTTTTTTCTAAAATAACATTCATTTTCTTAAGTTCTTTACCTTCCTTACTGAATGCATTGTAAAGCAAACTAAAGGGTCCGGGTAAAGCCAATCCTCCACCATCGGGATTACTGTATTTGCTTCTATACAAAACATTTGGTATCAGTAATCTTTCTCTCAATTTTTCTTCAGGCAATTTTAATCTGACAAATTGTTTTTTCAACTCAGCATAAGTAGCCGGATAGGGTTTAATTTCTGTGGGTTTGAGAAGTATTGTGTCAGCAGCTAAAGTTACATCCAGCTTATAAGCATCTGATGAAAGATTTTTAGGGATTTTTATCTTATAAGGCTTAAAACCAATCATAGATACTTTTAATGAATCTCCAGGATTCATAACCAGGAAAAACATACCATCTATGTTAGTAAAGGTGCCGTAATGCCTCGTTTGGTTATATGCATATGCACCTACAAGTTTTTGTCCAGTGAGATCCCAGACTTGTCCCTTAATCATTACGTATTGCTGAGCCTGGCAATTAGCAGCTATGAGAATACTAATAATCGTTAAACCTCTCAGAAATAGCGTATGCATATTTTTAATTAGATCACAAATATAGGAGTTAGATAATTATTTAACCGGTTAATAATTGTTAAAAACTAAACCCTAACTTTTTAGCTTTAGATGAACTTTTAGCTTTAGATGAACAAATATTAATAATTCAAATAAAACAAAAAATATTGAACTTGGAAAAGTTACTTTTTACATAAATTATGATTAACCACATAAGGAAGAAGGGAGAAAGGGGTAGCTGTTAAATTATGGCTGCCCTTTTTTAATGAGCTGCATTTTTCCATTCCCTGAATTCCTCAACTAAACTTATGCTAGTCTCATCGGGTTGGGAAACAGTTGTGGTTACGATTAATTTATTCATTTGCGAAGGCCAAAAAACAACCGGCATATTTTCATTACCATAGTCTCCATTAGAACTCAGATATGTTTCAGAATCAAAAGCGGTACTAATATTCATCATTATTGGACCACTGTTTTTGTATTGATAAAGACGAGCAGCATTCAAGTCACTAAAATCAAGAGTTATCTCTCCACATAATTGATCATTTTCTTCGAAAAGACGGGTTTTAATATTGGTGGCTGTTGGAAAGTCTTCCAAAACCTGAGTACCATTAAGGTATTTATCCACCAATTCTTTGAAATCTTCTTGTGATACATCTTGCCCGTCATCCATTATTGAATAGATATTGATGTATTTAATAGTCATCTTTCCAGAGTTGTTTCCTGTTAATTGATAGGTATATTCTTTCTTCTCAACTGTCAGGCATGATGATAATCCAACCGTAATGAGCAATAAGATCATTAGAGATGTGAATATTCTAAAACCATTAAACTTTTCAATCTTAAGAGTATGGATCCTCATCTTCATAACTTTTTATTTTTTATGATTCGTCTACAATATTAGCTAATAAATTACAATCTTAAGAAGATGAGTCATAAAAATTTACCTATCAGGATGCCATAAGACAATAGACTAATAAGTTAAGAAGATAGGTGCAAGTAATGATTGTTTTAATACTTATAGTGCTATTTAATGGGTATAAAAGACCTCAGGAAATCTTACCTTTGTAAAATCTAAATTTTTGTAATCATGATCATTTCAGTTGAATTATCATACTATCCATTACATGAGGAGTATAAAAAGCCTATCCTTCAATTTATAGATGACTTAAAGCAGAACAAAAATCTAACTGTGAGAAAAAACACAATGGCAACTCAGGTTTTTGGTGAATTTGAAGAAGTAATGGCAACAATAACAAATTGTATAAGTAAGGCCTTTACACTTCCACATTCTGTTTTTGTTATGAAGGTTATTAACGCAGACCTCAGGGATTAGTATATAATGGATTTTTTCAATCAATTTTACCAAAATCTAAGTGATACAGGTTTATGGGAATATGTTGCTGCCATAACCGGTATTGGCAGTGTATGGTATGCAAGGAAAGAAAGTATATTAGTATATCCGGTAGGCATTATTAGTGTGCTTATATATGTATATATTTGTTTCAATGCAAAGCTCTATGCCGATTCGGGCATTAATTTTTTCTATTTTATTATGAGTGTATATGGTTGGTATCACTGGACTCATAAAAACGGCAAAATTGTATCACGAGAAATAACTGTAAATACAAAGAAAGAACAGGCATTAGGAATAATCTTAACTATCTTCTCCTTTATTGCGATTTATTCACTTATTTGGGTGTTTAAGCATGATGATTTGCCTTATATGTCATCATATGTTCCAATATGTGATTCTCTTACTGCAGCCATTTTTATTATTGGTATGTGGTTGATGGCACTAAAAAGATTAGAGAACTGGGTATATTGGATAATCGGTGATCTAATAGCTATTCCACTCTATTTTGCAAAAGGCCTTGTTTTTACAAGCTTTCAATATCTGGTATTATTAATTGTAGCTATAATAGGTTATTTAGAATGGAAGAAAAGATGGCATCAAAAAATCCTATACGTATAGCAATTACAGGACCTGAATCCACGGGGAAATCATTGTTATGTGAGCAATTAGCTTCATATTTTGGGGAACCCTGGGTAAAGGAGTATGCACGTGAATACCTTGAAAACTTAGGAACTAATTATAGTTTTGGTGATATACTATCTATAGCACATGGACAATTTGAAAAAGAAAAGGAAGCATTACTTGTTTCAAAACAATACTTGTTTTGTGATACAGACTTCCTTGTCACACATATATGGTCGTTAGTGAAATTTGGTAAAACCCATAAATGGATTACAGAAATGGCCACTTCTCATGCCTATGACTATACTTTATTATGTAATATTGATTTGCCCTGGGAATATGATCCGCTAAGGGAGAATAAAAATAACCGCCAGCAACTGTTTGATATGTTTATTGATGAATTGGCATTACGGAACATTAAATATTCTGTTGTAAGTGGTTTGGGTATAGACAGATTCAATAATGCAATAGAAATTCTTGAGGTTAATGGTATAATAAAGTCTAAGTAAACGAAATCATTAAAAGAAAATTTAGCGCAGTATTCATTACCTTTGAATTTTTCAGACTAAATGAGTGTAAAAAGCTATAAGAATGTACTTTTTATAACACGTTGGTATCCTTCAGAAAGTGATCCAATGCTGGGGCTTTTTGTCAAAAACCATGCTATTGCTGCCTCAATGGCTCAATATAAAATTACCGTTGCGTATGTTTCACCTTCGAAAAAAACAGCAATTAACAATTTGTGGTATACTGTTACAAGCGAAGAAAATCTGACAGAAGTAATTGTTTATTACAATCCGAAAAAATTCTATAGTAAGTTACTAGCTATTATTGCCTGGATTAAAGCAATCAAGTTAGCATTCAAAGTTAGTGGAAAGCCTTCATTAATTCATTCACACATTTTAACCAGAGCAGGACTAATTTCGGCATTACTTGCTAAGTGGTACCATATTCCCTATGTTATAACTGAGCACTGGTCGAGATACTTTACTGAAAATGATGGTTATCATGGTGTAATCAGAAAATTATTGACCCGCTATGTAATAAATCATTCATCTTCTATTACCGTTGTATCTGAAAGACTTTATAACGCTATGAAATTAAAGGGTTTGGACTTTGAATTTAACCTTTTGCCAAATGTAGTGAACACTAAAATATTTGATATCAGTAAAGAACATTGGCCCGTATTTACTTTCATAAGCATTACATGCTTTGAAGAAAAATCAAAAAATTTGAAATTACTCATTGATTCAGCTAATCGACTTCGTTCATCAGGATTAAATTTTGAATTAGTACTTGTTGGAGATGGGATTGATAGATCATTGATTGAAGAATATTCAAAAAATGTCAAGTTTGATGTGTTGTTTAAGGGTACTTTAACTTCAAAAGAAACTGCCGATGTGTTAAAAAAGTCTCATTGTTTAGTATTAAGCAGTAATTATGAAACTTTTGGGATAGTTGTATATGAAGCAATGGCGTCAGGGTTACCTGTTATAACGACTGATGTTGCTGATTTAAAATCATTGATTAATTCTTCTAATGGTTTAATTGTACCCGTAGGAGATGAGGCACAATTGTACCAGGCAATGAAGAAAGTCATGGAAAATTATAGCAATTTTGATCCTGAAAAAATACGGATGGGAATTATTAATAAGTGCAGCCTGGAAGCCGTATCAAATAGTTTAGATGAATTATATAAATCAGTGATGAGATAGCCTATGACAAGTCAGGATTATACAGGAGAACTAAAATTTGCTGTCATGGTTAATGCCATGAAAATTCAAAAGTGGCAATATGAATCTATTCAATCCCTGGTCAATAATGAAAAAATAAAACCTGTTCTGATCATTGTAAATGATGGTGTAACCGCAGAAAAGAAATCTTTTTGGAAGAAGATTTTTCACTATTCATGGCAAACTGTCTTATTCACAAAATATTATCAATATTTTTTTAGACCTAAAGCTTTTATTTCCAAAAACATTAGCAATATACTAGGAGGTGTTCCTTCAATAGGATGTAAGGTAAAGAGGAAGAGAGTAAGTGAGTATTTTTATGATGAAGATATCAGGAAGATACAGTCTTATGAACCTGATTTTATCTTAAAATTTGGATATGGAATTATTAAAGGGGAAATACTTAATTGTACCCCACTTGGCATCTGGTCATTTCATCATGGAGATGAGCAAAAGTATCGGGGAGTCCCTCCGGCCTTTTGGGAAATTTATAGAAATGATCATAAAAGTGGCGCTATTCTTCAAAGATTAACAGAGAAACTTGATAGCGGCATTATTTTGAGGAAGGGATTATTTAAAACAATTGATCACTCATGGGAAGCTACTCTTGATCAATCAATAGAACTTTCAAAAAACTGGCCAAACGATGTCTGTAATGAAATACTAAATCAAAATACCTTCCCTGATCATGCTGAAGGAGTTAGTACTACTGCTCCTGTTTACAGAGTACCCGGGAATACCACCTTCGTGCTTTTTTTAATTAAGCTTTTTATTAATAAATTGAAATTCCACTATAATGAATTATTTTCCTGTGAAGTTTGGCAATGCGGTATAATAAAAGCCCGTACTGCAGATTTGTTAGGAGAACTTCAATATAATATTGATTTAGAAGAAGTTGATTGGCTTACACCAAAAAATAATAACTTTTACTATGCTGATATTTTTGCAATTAGGGAGAGTGAACGGCTAATGTTACTCTTTGAAGATTATACATATAATACCAGAAAGGGAAAAATATCATCGGTTTGGTTCAATGAGAGAGACTATTCTTTTAGTAATCCGGTATCCGTTCTTGAAGAGTCCTGGCACCTGTCTTACCCTTTTATTTTCAAATATAAAGGCACTATTTATTGTATTCCTGAATCAAAGGATAGGAAAAACGTTGAACTCTATAAATTCGATATCAATACTATGAAATTGATTCATGTCAGGACATTGATACCTGATCTTGAAGCGGTTGATCCAACTCTCATTTATCATCAAAACCATTGGTACCTGTTCTTTACTGCAGGGTATGCAACCAATGTTGAATTGCATATATGGCATGCCGAAAATCTAGAAGACAATTTTATTCCACATGTGCTAAATCCTGTTAAATCAAATATAAGCAATGCCCGACCAGCAGGTTCTCTCTTCTATCTGGATGGTAAATTATACCGTCCTGCGCAGGATTGCTCAAGGTCTTATGGTGGCCGTATAATAATTAATGAAGTTAAGATACTTTCCGAAGATTCATTCCTTGAGATGGCAGTTAATGTACTGGAACCTCCACCATCTTTTCAAGGACTTCACAACTTATCTTTTGCTGGTGATTCAATGCTCTTTGATTGTAAGAAAATGGGATTCTCATCAGCGAACTTTTTCTATCAATTGAAAAGGAAAGTTGGTTTATCTAAATAATGATTTGAAAATCTGAATGATACGCAACCTCTTATCAACAACAGCTTCAAGATTAATAATAGCACTTATCAATCTGTCCATTGTTTGGTTAACGGCACGTTTCCTTGGAGCTGAAGCATTAGGTACAATATCATTGGTAATACTTGGAATAAGTATAATTCAACTTGTAACCTCCATATTAGCTGGTAGTTCACTTGTTTATCAAGCTTCACGATATCCCTTGGCTGAATTATTAATTATTGCCTGGATTTGGATTCTAATTTCTGGTGCTCTAGTATGGTTTATTCTTAAAACTCTTAAACTGATTCCTGTTGAGTTTCAGATTGATGTCCTCTTACTCTCATTCCTTGGAAGCATAATAACAGTAAATCAGAATATATTTCTTGGGAAGGAAAAAGTGAATTTATTTAATTTAATTGCTGTTTTACAGTCAGTAATGGTTTTAATTCCTTTATCAGTATTTATTATATTTAGTAAATGGATTAATGTAACGGCATATATCACAGCACAATATATAAGTATGGGATGTGTTGCTATTATTAGTTTAAAATTAATTATTCCACCACTTAAAACATTAAAGTTGCCAACTGTGAGCTTGGTTAAGGAGGCATTCAAATTTGGAGGATACATTCAGGCAGGTAATTTTATTCAGCTATTCAATTACAGATTGAGTTATTACATTATTGAGAAATTCTTTGATAGAGCAACACTTGGTGTCTTTTCAGTGGGGGTTCAGATTGCAGAGAGTATCTGGATATTAGGTAAAAGTATGGCAGTACTTTTATACTCAAGGATATCAAACAGTCGTGATAATGAATATTCGGCCCGATTGACACTGAACTTTCTTAAGTTTACAGGGTATACCACTACTATTCTAATTCTTATTATACTTGTATTGCCTGAACAGTTCTTTGAATGGATATTTAGTAAAGAATTTAATCATATTACTGAAGTTATTGCCAGTCTTTCAATCGGTATTCTATCAGTTTCTATTTCACTCATGTTCAGTCATTATCTTTCTGGTATCGGGAAACCACATTATAACACGATTGCTGCCTTAATTGGATTGATTTTTACATTGATTCTAGGGTTTACGCTAATCCCATATCTTGGCTTAACCGGAGCAGGTATAAGTGCCTCTGTTTCTTATTTATCAGGTACTATTTATCAGGCAATTATATTTAAAAAAAGTGCGAATGTAAAATGGAAAGCATTTATAGCAAAGAAAGAAGATTTTCAACAAGTTAGTATAGAAGTTAAAAACTTCCTGACAAGAAAGTAAAATAGCA
>JBLMZZ010000172.1:0-16052 GCA_050259095.1 Omnitrophica WOR_2 bacterium
ATCCTTTTCAAAATACGATAACTGAAAGGGAAAACTTACAAACCAAACTTTTCCGGTCTCGTCCTCATATATCTCAAATACCGTATTTTCAGGTAATCCGTTTTGAACATCGAAATTCTTGAATAATCTGCCATCAAATCGACTAACACCCATATTGCTTGCCAACCAAATGTATCCTTTTGAATCTTGGAAAATGTGGTATATCTCTGAACTGGGCAATCCATCATCAACTGAATATTGCCTTAATGCAGGATGTTGTCCAAATAAATCAGATGAAAGCAGTAAAAATAAAATTATGGTAAGCAGCTTAAGAGGATGCATGCAATATTCATAATTGTGTGCATCAAAAGTATAAAAAAATGATTAAAATTTATAACTCTCTAGTAGTCTATGATTTCTAATTTCTCATTTATATGCAATTAAACTTGATATGGAAGATTTGTTGTAACAACTGCCTCGATCAGCATTAGATTATTTATCGTCTTCTTAGGTTAGTACTCGATAATAAAGGATAACGTATTTCTATTTCCCTTCCATAACTACCTGGATCAGCATCTGGCCTCTCATCATCTTCTTAGTTTAGTTATCAAAATTTAAGGTTAAACTTATTTTCTTGATAAACTTCTGAGTAGACTTCATAATCTATTAAAACTTAATACTCCAAAAAGATAACCGGTTTTAGTTAAGTACTCCAAACTTAAGTGTAATTGCTTTTTTATTTGTCTTAAGTACCATAAAATACAACCCTGGTTTAAGCTGATGATCTATTGTATTTTCTTTAATGTTTTCAAGACGATACAATCCAATTCTTTGTCCTTTTACATTATAGATTTCGGCATATTGAGGAAGTTGTTCAGGCTTTTCACATGACAAGATTAACTTGTGGTCAATATTATAAATACTGAAGCTTTTTTCATTTATTGATTCTTCTATTGAAGCTGTGGCTAGTGTATTACTTGTTATATCATGCCATGTATTGATGGCTTTTTCTTTAACAGTCACTGAAAGTGATGAATATCCTGCTACATTTCCCGATAAAGTAAGCGTGCATTGTGAAGGATTATTATATTCAACACTTTGAATTACAATACCTGAAGGTGCATTGTTTAGACTAAAATACTCCACCTTTAAAACTCTGTTTCTGAAAAAATCACCCTGCAGATTTAGCATTAGCTTATCAGCTTCAGCCCAAATCTGCACATAAGGGCTGAGAGGTGTTCCCGGAAGATTTCCATCCATCCAATGTACACGATTGAAGAGAAAATTTTTGAAATAAGTTACTTCATCCTGATAAGTGTTATACTGCCAGTCGAAATTTGGCCATACATAAGTTCCAAGAATAGGCCATCGTTCATAATTTCTGTTTTTGGGTACATTAATTATATTCAAAGCAGAGTCAATAACCGAATTTAGCCTCAAATCGCTTAGCTCATTCTGTCTCAAATCTAGCCATCTTGTTCTTGCAAGGTCTCTAAAATAAGAATCCTCCATAAGCCGTTTCCACCAATACATGATGCTATAATCGTAAGGTTGAACGTTTGTATAAACCCATCCAGTATAATCAATTCCTGGTGACCAGTAATCAACATTGCCATATCCCAGATTAAAATCCCATGCCGGACCTGCATGAAGCTTTCCACCATCACTGTCTTTCTCTTTGAAGAAGTATTGACTTAAACGGTATTTATCAACTTCCTTTGTAATCTCATTCAGTAACATCAAATCAACAAAAGATGGTACATCAAAATACTTCTGATAACCTGATAGTGAATTGGTGAAATATTGACCAATCAGTGCCTTCTCTGCTGAAGTGATATAGCTTTTGATGTAATTTCTCTGAGCCTCTGCAATCTCATCAACTTTAGGGTAATAAAACTGAAAGGTAATATCCATTGCATTTGGATATGCAGGAACAGGATTTGAAAGCCAGCCATCAACATTATAGGTAAAATCATTATCTCTCCAATCAACTGCTAGTATGTATCCACCAGTTAAGTCATCCCCATATACTTCATCAGGTTTTAATGTTGCAATGTCAACTCTTTTCTCACCCTTTTTTATTTTTTCCATCAAAACATAAACTCCTTTATAATCATTGTTTAAGACCAACTCACAATAAACGGCTCTTGAACAATAACTATCTCCCATTTTACGTCCAATATCAAAGGAGATTACATTTCTAAGCATGGATTTGTCGGTATATGGCGCATATAATATCCAATCATTATCTGCAGGCAAATTCAATAATGATACATCAAGATTCTGACCAATATTATCACGGGTTTCAAACCCATACGATTTCTTTGGGAACATTTGTGTTGAATGCCCCCTTGTTTCAATACCAATATTTCCATTGTAATCATTGAATGGATCCTCAATATGATTAATCTCACCCTCACCATTATAAATAATACCCATAGACGCACTAATTTTAGGATCATCAGCTACACAAACTCCGAAAGTATTTATTACAACAATTGGCAAGTTAGACTCAGTTAGTTCAGGATGAGGGAAGTCTCTTATTACATCATCAATGTACCATACCTTTCCTGGTGTAGTCCCTTCAAAATCATAAAAAACTACCAAGGTTGTAAGACCATCATAATACATTCCTGAAAAATCAAATTCTAAATCAGTCCATATACCTGGTTGTGGTGTTTGAGTCAACTCATGACTAAATGTGTTATTTGAGTTCTGAAATTTAAAAGTGACTGTTCCGCCCGAAAGTGGTGCTAATACTTTAACACGATAGTGATGGAAATTATCAAAATTGGCCGGCTCAGCCAATGTATAACTGACATTGTCCCATTTATTTTCAGTTGTAATGAGTTTAAGACAGTGAGCTGAAGGATTAACAGTATTAGGAGATGGATTTATTGCAACTTCTGATGATAGACCAAAAAGCACCCACTGCTGATTGATACCATCCCAATTTGATATGGTATCACAATTCTGAGCTTTTGTTGAATTTATGGCAACTGTAGTAAACAAAAGCAGCATTAACAAACACCTGCAATAAATGTGTTTCATTCATCTGGAATTTAAGACCGTAAAATTATACTATATATCTTATCAACAGTTGAATTATTATCTTAACACAGTGAATTACAGATTACAAACAAGCTTATAGTCAATTAAGACTTTAATCATTTTAAGCTTGAACCATTTTGTTCACCTTCTGCTTTTTCTCTATTTATTTCTTTATTTAAAGCAGTAAGTCCGGTAATTGCACCCAACTGCATTGTTTCTATTGCTGTACTTGGCACTACAACAATTGTTGCATTTGTTTTAAGTCCTTCATAAAGCATGTTCATAGCTCTAAGATGGAATGCTGTTGGATTAGAAGCATATGATTTTGATGCTTCTTCAAATTTCTCAGCTATCTGTCTTTCCGAATCGCCCAGAATCACTCGGGCCTGTCTTTCCCGTTCTGCTTGTGCCTGCATCGACATAGCAGCTTCAAGTCCGGATGGAATAAGCACATCCTTCACCTCAACAGAAATAACATTAATCCCCCATGGTTCTGTACGGTCATCAATGATTTTTTGAAGCAAATGGCTCATTTTATCTCTACCTTCAAGCATATCTGATAGCATTGTTTTACCAATCACATCTCTTAAGGCTGTTTGAGATGCCCAACTGATTGCACTTTGATATTCAGCAACATCAAGTGCTGCTTTTTTAGGATCAATAACTTTCCAAAATAAAACAGCATCTACATCAACCGGTACAGTATCCTTTGTTAACGTTTTTTCTGCTTTAAAAGTAGTGGCTATCACTCTTGTGTCAATCCAATACGGAATTGCATCTATTATTGGTATTATGAAGAAAAGTCCGGGGCCTTTCAATTTGCTAAATTTTCCCAGCCTTAACACTATGGCCCTGTTCCATTGATCAGCAACTTTTATTGATGTTGAAACAACAAGGGCAATGACAAATGAAATTAATAAAATAATAACATTTAAACTATCGGCTGCTCCTGTTCTGGTAACATAAGATAAGATTATTCCGATTCCAAAAATCACTGAAAAGATAAAGACTGATAAAAGACTGTTGTTCTTCATGATGAGCTCCTCTTTTTTAATATTTTTTTAAGATTGCAGACTTTATAAACCGATTATTATAAATCTGGTTAACCTATAAAATTAAATAAAAATAGAGCAAATTCAAAATGTTTTTGCGTATTCTGTCAAAACAAAGTTGAATTATTTAATTCCTAAATTTAAGCAGTATGATAGAAGGGACAGGGTTTTTTCAAAGTTCTATCTAATAATTTTTGACCAAGAAAATTTGTAACCTAAGTTGGTAGAATGATACCCACTGAAAACAAAAAAAATCATCCAATCGTTATAACAATTTACTGATTTTATTATTTCAGAGAATTAAGGGTAAATAAACCTTTTTCAATTTCCATTACTCATAATTTAAGTGCCAAAAGAAAATATTTTAACAGGTCTTAATAATCTATTATGGAAGTATTTACATTTGTCGATTCCTTACGTAGCATCCTTTAAATCAGCCTTTGACAAACCTGAATTTATTCACTAACTTTGTTAGTAGGGATAAAAATGTCATCTTATACTAAATATGAATTAGAATGAACAAGATCCAATTACTTCGTAAATCCATTTCATTTTTAATTATAATTATTCTGTTCTTCTCTTGTAAGAAATCGGACGTCACCGAGAATAAAGACCCATCAAACCTTGTAATGGAAGTAACGCTTTCAGCTACTGAAACAGGTAAGGTTTTCATTCAGGCACATGGCGACAATGTTTCTGAATATAAGCTTTATATTGATAATTCAGCAATACCCGAAGCTAGCAATACCAGTGGCACTTTTGAGTACTTGTTTACTTCACAGGGAGTTCATTTGATTTCAGTGAGAGCTTATGGACAATCCGGATTATATATTAAAGCTGAAAAGCAAATAGAATTAGGGTCGAATGAAGTATCTGTAGATTCGGGATATTTTTCTCAACAGAATTATCCGGGAATGCATTTAGTATGGAGTGATGAATTTAATGGTGCTACCATTGACGAATCAAACTGGACTTTTGAAAGCGGTGCCGGTGGATGGGGAAACAGTGAACTTCAATTTTATAAAAAGGAAAATGCCTGGGTTAATGAAGGCACTCTTGTTATTGAAGCTCGTAAAGAAAACTGGCAGAATAGTAGTTATACTTCTGCTCGAATGATCACCCGAAATAAACATTCATTCCTATATGGTAGAATTGATATCAGAGCATTACTCCCAATTGGACAAGGTATGTGGCCTGCGCTTTGGATGCTGGGTAATAATCTTTCAACAGTAGGATGGCCTGCTTGTGGAGAAACCGATATTATGGAAATGATTGGTGGTAGTGGCAGAGAGAACACTGTTTACGGTACGCTTCATTGGGATAATAATGGCCACGTTCAAGCAGGTGGAAATTACAAGCTTCCAATTAACAATTTCGGTTCCGAATATCATGTCTTTTCAATTATATGGGACGAAACTTCAATTAAATGGTTAATGAATGATACCCAATTCTATGTAATTGACATTACACCTGCTCACATGAGCGAATTTCACCAAGCTGCTTTCTTCATTTTTAATATTGCAGTTGGTGGTGTTTGGCCAGGAAATCCAAACAGTTCAACAGTATTTCCCCAACAAATGAAGGTTGATTATATCAGAGTTTTCCAGCCTGATTAAGGGTATACCATTATGCATATTAAAAACAACACAACACATTTAAACTAAATAAGTAAACAACACACAACAAAAATCACATGAAGAAAAATTCAAGCAAACTAATTCTAATACTGGTATTGCTTTTGAATGCAAACTTTCTTTTTGCACAAGCTCATAAAATCACCGGTATAGTATACGATAGCGACACTAAGGATGGCATTCCAGGTGTTACCATCATAGAAAAAGGAACTCAAAATGGGACTATTACAGATATTGACGGGAAATTTAGCATATCCGTTGCTTCTGAAAATTCGGTTCTTGTAGTTTCTTTTATAGGATATCAAACTCAGGATATTCCTATCGCAAAACGATCAATAATTAATGTAAATCTCCAGCAGCAGATAACTGACCTGAGTGAGATTGTTGTCATTGGCTACGGTACACAACAAAAGAAAGTAGTTACGGATCCATAGCAAATGTAAAATCGGAAGAAATTGCTGCTACACCTGTATTAAGAATTGAACAGGCAATGCAGGGAAGAACAGCTGGTGTACAAGTAACCAATTTATCAGGCCAACCCGGTGAAGCTCCTACAATACGCATTAGAGGTGCGGGTACAACAGGCAATGCTGATCCATTATATATAGTCGATGGAATGCCTGTAGGTGGACTTGATTATCTGAATCCAGGCGATATTGAATCTATGGAAGTCCTCAAAGATGCTGCTTCTGCCGCAATATATGGTGCCAGGGCTGCAAATGGTGTAGTACTTATTACCACTAAGACAGGTGTAAAAGGTAAAATGAATATTTCATACTCAGGGTATAAAGGCATACAGAATGTTGCTAAGAAACTAGATATGCTCGATGCCAACCAGTACCGTATGTTAATGAATGAAGGTGCAAGAAACGCAAATCTGACTGAACCTTTTGATTTAGCCGAGATTCCAAAGTACAATACTAATTGGCAAGATGTTCTTTTTGAAAAAAATGTACCAATTCAAGATCATGAAATCTCGGTATCGGGCGGAAATGACAAGTCAACTTATCTTTCTTCTCTTGCCTATTTTGCACAGCAAGGTATTATTGGTGGTGATAAATCAAGATTCGAGCGTATATCGGCTCGACTGAATACAATTCATCAGGTAAATAACAGCTTGCACTTTGGAAATAATTTAGCATACTCACATCTAACCAGACGTGGTATTTCAAGCAATTCCTCATTTAATGGTGCTTACAGCAGTGCCCTTAACCTTGACCCATTAACTCCGGTTTATGAAACTGATCCTGCCATATTAACTCAAGCACCTTATTCAACCGAACCTGTAATAAGGGATAAGTTTGGGCGATATTATGGTATTTCAAAGTATGTAGGAGCTGAGGTAGTGAACCCACTTGCTCTTTTAGAAATTCAAACTAATGAAACCAGAGTTGATAAGTTGGTAGGAAATATCTTTGGTGAACTTGAAATTCTTAAAGGATTAAAATTTAAAACAAGCTTTGGAGTTGATTTAGCTTATGTGCTTAATGACGGTTATCGGCCGCTTTATTATCTCAATGGCGCACAACTAAATGTAAATAAAACCGATGTAAACAAGAGCATAGATCGCTATTTTACATGGCAGTGGGAAAATACTTTAGCATACACCACGCAGATTGATAATCATCATTTTTCAATTCTTGGTGGAACCTCAGCAAGTAAATCCGATTATGAAAATTTATATGGATTTAACGCTAATGTTACCATTATTGATCCCGATCATGTTTATCTCAATATGGCAACTGATACTGTTTGGAAGGCAACGGGGGGCGCTTCTCATTCAGCACTTGCTTCAATCTTTGGACGTTTGACTTATGACTATAAAAATAAGTATGCTCTAACTGCTATCGTTCGTCGAGACGGTTCATCAAGATTCGGTCCCAATAACAGATATGGGATATTCCCATCGGTCGGAGTTTCATGGGTTGTAAGTGATGAATCATTCTTTCCTCAGGTTAATTGGATAAATTCAATGAAATTCAGAGCCACCTGGGGAGTAAATGGAAACCAAAATATTGGCGATTACCAGTTTATTTCAACCATCGACAAAAGCAGAGGATATATCATAGGTGGTGGCCGTATGACTGGCGCTTCACCATCATACATAGAGAATAATGATATCCATTGGGAAGAATCAGAGCAAGTTAACGTTGCTGTTGATTTGGAGTCCTTTGCCCATAAATTATTGGTTACTGTTGATTATTATGTAAAAAATACCAAAGGATTGCTCGAAAGAATTCCAATACCTGCACATGTGGGTAACGATGCTCCATTTGCAAATGTTGGTAGTGTGAGAAACAAAGGTGTTGAGGCTGCTGTAACCTGGAGGCAGGTTATTAGTGACTTTAAATTCAATATTGGAGTCAATGCTTCTTATAATAAGAATGAAATGACCCACATTGGTAATAATGAAAAATTTATTAATGGTGCCAGTTGGGCAGTTTCAGGCGTTATAACACGAGCTGAAGAAGGACTTCCCATCGCTTATTTTTATGGATATAAAACTGATGGTATCTTCCAGAATATGAACGAAGTTTACCATCATGATAATGTCAACGGCGAATATCTTCAACCTAATGCAAAACCGGGTGATGTTCGTTTTGTAGATGTTAATGGTGATGGAGCAATAACTCCTGATGACAGAACTATCATTGGCAACCCAACACCCGATTGGACCTTTGGTATGACAGCCTCTGCTCAATATCGAGGTTTCGATTTCTCAATGCTTGTTGTTGGAACTCAAGGTAATGACATTTTTAATGGAAGCCAGCGTCAGGATCTTAGATATACCAACCGGACAACTGCAATTCTCGATCGCTGGACTACAGAAGGATCTTCAAATAAGATTCCCAGATATACCTGGCTCGATGTTAATAATAATTACAGGATTTCGGATCTTTATATTGAGGACGGTTCTTATATCCGCTTAAAGAATGTTCAGATAGGTTACACCCTTCCAATAAATATTTTGAAGAAAGTACGTGCTTCAACCTTCCGGGTATATATATCTGGTGAGAATCTTGTAACCCTTACTAAATATACCGGAGCAGATCCTGAAATTGGAGCAATGTCTTCATTCGATATTGGTATCGATAGAGGTATTTACCCTCAACCCAGAACTTTCAGAGTTGGAACAACAATCACTTTCTAATCTCAAAATTTAAGACGATGCAAACAAATAAATTCAAAATATTCAGGTTATTTTTCCTTGCAGTTCTTTTTACAGGATGCAATAAGGATTTTCTTGATCTTCAACCTCTTGATCAGGAAGTAACATCCACTTTCTACAAAACAGAAGACCAGGCTATGCAGGCTATTGTTTCTGTTTATGACGTTTTAGGATATGATGAAACACCGGGTATATCATGGGCACCTTTTATTACTGTGTCAGATATTCTTTCAGATGATTCATATGCTGGTGGTGCCGACGCCAATGATGGCAAAGAAGAAGATGAACTTAACACATTCAATATTCCAACCAATAATGTACTGGTTCATGCAATTTGGAATAAAAACTATACAGGAATTTACAGAGCTAATAAAGTCCTTGAAGTCATTGATGGTGTTACAGCTTCTGATGAATTCAAGGCTCGTATAAAAGCTGAAGCTAAGTTCCTCAGGGCATTCTTTTATTTCGAACAGGTTAGTTTCTTTGAGCATATACCACTGTTAACTTCAACTATTAAAGGACCTTCTGAATACAAACAACCACAGGCTGAGCCATCAGCAGTTTACAATCAGATTGCACTTGACCTAACGGAAGCAATGAAAGATCTTCCTGCTACTATTCCACCTTCTGAATCAGGAAGAGTAAGTAAATGGGCAGCAAAAGCATTATTGGCACGTGTTTACTTATTCTACAATGGTGTATATGGTGCCGAGTTAAAGGCAGGAGATGTTACTATCGACAGAGCTAATGTAACTAGTCAACTTGATGACCTTATTGCAAATAGCGGTCATGACCTTCTTCAAAATTATCAGGATAACTTTAAGCTTGTTGGTGAGTATGGAAAAGAATCTGTTTTTGAAATTTCTTATGGTGATACTCCTCCATGGTGGGATTGGGGTTATGTGAGAGGTGGTGAAGGCAATCTTGCTGCTCAGATGCAGGGACCCAGAGTAACCGGTTCAAATAAATGGAACAGAGGCTGGAGTTTTGCTACTGTTAGTCAGAAATTAGTCAATGATATTAAAGATGATCCACGTTATCATTTAACAGTTCTTGAACAAGGTGAATTAGATGGTACTCTTGAAAAGGGATATCAACATACAGGATACTTTTCTAAAAAGTACTCTTCCGATGCTGAACATTGGGGAACTTCAGGTCAATTTGAGTTGAACCGTACTACCAACAGAATGGTAATTCGCTTTTCGGATGTATTACTCATGGCTGCTGAATTGGGAAGCGGTAATGCTCAACAATACCTTGACCGTGTAAGAAGTCGCGTTGGGTTATCAAGCATACCAGCCACTCCTGAAAACATTTACAAAGAAAGAAGACTTGAATTATCGCTCGAAGGTCTGAGGTATTTTGATCTGCTTCGTAAAGGTGTTGACTATGCTAATTCTCAATTAACCTACTCTGGAATAAGGGGACCAAACTATGTTGGTGATCAGGTAATTTTTGATGTAACATTTAAACCGGCAACCAGAGGATTTATGCCAATTCCACAAGCAGAAATTGATCTCTCAAGTGGCAGTTTTGTTCAAAATCAAGGATATTGATTTTATTAAAGAGAATAACTGAAATCTATTTAAGAATAGGCTGTCTCAAATAGGCAGCCTTTTCTTTTTGCCCATTTATTTATATCACTCACTAATATTCTTAGTACATTTGTTGATAACAAATTAATAGTTACTCTAGGGTTACTCTACGGTTACTCTAGAGTTTCTATACAAATACACTACCTAAATCCTAGAGTAACTCTAGGGTATTTGTACTCTAACTGTATTCTAACTAGTAACTAAACACCATTATTAAGCATGCATGATATACCCTTAAAATGAAGCCTATCCTTTTTGCACATCCTCATTTTATATTATGATTTAAAGCTTTTGTAAAGTCCGGGCATTAAATTACTTTTGCACCTTCAAAAGAAAAACTACTTTTAATTTTTAAATACCTATAAATGAGTTTAGTAATAGTTGGAACGGTGGCCTTTGATGCTATAGAGACCCCATTTGGTAAAACAGACAAGATACTTGGAGGGGCCGCAACTTTTATCAGCTTGGCTGCATCCAAACTATATAGCAGTGTTAAAGTGATTTCAGTAATCGGAGGTGATTTCCCAAATGAGTATCTCCAACTCATGAATAATGAAGGAATTAATACCGATGGGGTTAAAGTTATTCCCGATGGTAAAACTTTCTTTTGGTCGGGCAAGTATCATATTGACATGAATTCACGTGAAACTCTAACAACTGAGTTAAATGTACTAGCTGATTTTGACCCTCAATTACCTGAATCATACAAAGATTGTACTTACTTAATGCTTGGCAATCTAACTCCTGCAATTCAGAAGAAAGTTATACAACAATTGCCGGTACGACCGAAATTAATTGCCATGGATACCATGAATTTCTGGATGAACACGGCACTTGAAGATTTACTGGATGTACTAACAATGGTTGACGTTTTAACTATCAATGATGAAGAAGCGCGGCAACTATCAGGAGAATATTCACTAGTTAAAGCAGCACGTAAGATAATGAACATGGGCCCTAAATACCTTGTTATCAAGAAAGGTGAACATGGTGCTCTTCTATTCCATGAAGATCAGGTCTTCTTTGCACCTGCAATGCCACTTGAAGAAGTCTTTGATCCAACGGGTGCCGGTGATACTTTTGCCGGAGGATTTATGGGCTTCCTTGCTAAGACTGATGACATTTCCTTTGATAACATGAAACGGGCTATTATCTTTGGTTCTGCAATGGCTTCATTTTCTGTAGAGAAATTCGGAACTGAAGCCTTGATGGAACTAAAAAATGGCAAATTATACGACAGGGTTCAGCAATTTCTTAGCCTGGTAAAATTTGATATTATTCTCTCGGAATAAAGCTTCATAGATTAACAGCTTCTAAGCGGAGTACTAATTACTTCCTGATTGTTATAATACATTGTTTTTCTTTAAGAAGCATAATCACTGGTATGTTTGTTTTTAAGCATATTTTTTTATCTTTGCGCCCAGTGATCTGAAAAATTATTACGTAATTATTTAACAATATGAAGGTTTACAAAACAAATGAATTAAGAAATATCGTACTCATTGGCGGTGCAAAGACAGGTAAAACCACCCTTTCAGAGTCCATGTTGTTTGAAGGTGGCCTTATAAACAGGCGAGGAACGGTCGAAGATAAAAATACTACTTCCGATTATCGTGAAATAGAACTTGAGCGTCAAAACTCAGTTTCTTCCACAGTTATGTTTGTGGAACATAAGGGAACCAAGATTAATATCATTGATGCTCCGGGATTTGACGATTTTATTGGAGAAGTAGTTGCTGCCCTCAATGTTTGTGATACTGCATTTATGGTTATTAACGGACAAAATGGCGTTGAAGTAGGTACCGAGATTAACTGGAGGCAAACCATAAAGTCAAAAACTCCTGTAGTATTCCTTGTAAACCATCTGGAGCACGAAAATTCTTCATTCGAAGAATCCCTCCGTCAACTTAGACAACAATTCCACGGTAGTGTAGTACCTATTCAGTATCCAGTTAATGAGGGTCTTGGCTTTAATGCTATTATTGATGTACTTCAACAAAAAATGTTGAAATACCCTTCAGGTGGAGGAAAAGCTGAAGTATTAGATATTCCTGCAGATGAAAAAGAAAAAGCTGCTGAAATGCATACTGCACTCATTGAATCAGCTGCTGAAAATGATGAAGCTCTTATGGAAAAATTCTTTGAGGCAGGTACACTGACCGAAGAAGAAATGATCCATGGACTTAAGCTTGGTATCATGAAACGCGGTATGTTCCCGGTAATGTGTGTTGGTGGAAAACCTGATATTGGTGTAGACAGACTTCTTGATTTTATAGTAAGTTACCTGCCTGCTCCTAACGAAATGCCAGGACGCTCAACAACAGCCGGTAAAGAATTAAAGTATCTTGCAACAGATCCTGCATCTGCTCTCATATTCAAAACCTCAATAGAAGAACATCTTGGAGAAATTTCATTTTTCAAGGTTTATGCCGGTGAAATAACCGAAGCAATGGATATGGTCAACGGAAATAACTCTTCAAAAGAACGTATCCCTCAACTTTTTGCTGTTGCTGGTAAAAAACGTGAAAAGCTGGAGAAGGTTGTTGCCGGTGATATCGCAGCTACAATTAAGCTCAAGAGTAGCCGCACCAACACTACACTCAACGGTCCTAAGAACTCGGGTGATGTTATTGAACCTATCGAATTCCCGTCACCACGTATCAGTATGGCTTTAAAACCAAAGAATCAGTCTGACGACGAAAAACTTGGTGCTGCACTTACCGAACTTCAGAAAGTAGATCCTACTATTACTGTTGAATATTCAAAAGAATTAAAGCAGATCATTATGCGCGGTCAGGGTGAATTACACCTTAACATCGCAAAATGGCAGCTCGAAAATATTGAGAAAATCCTTATTGAATATTATCCACCTCGTATTCCCTATCGTGAAACAATTACAAAGCCTGCAAAAGCTATGTATCGTCATAAAAAACAATCGGGTGGATCTGGTCAGTTTGGTGAAGTTCATATGCTTATTCAGCCTTGGGCCGAAGATATGACTCCACAGAAAGAATTCCCTATCCGTGGTACTGAAGAACATCAGTTAACATGGGGTGGTAAACTGGTATTCAATAACTGTATCGTTGGAGGTTCTATCGATGCACGTTTTATGCCAGCTATCCTCAAAGGTATCATGGAAAAGATGGAAGAAGGACCACTTACCGGATCTTATGCACGTGATATAGTTGTTAATGTGTATGATGGTAAAATGCACCCTGTTGATTCAAATGAACTTGCATTTAAACTTGCCGGACGTAATGCGTTTAAAGAAGCATTTAAAAATGCAGGTCCAAAGATCCTTGAACCTATCTATGATGTTGAAGTTATTGTTCCTGCCGATCGTATGGGCGATATCATGACCGACCTCCAGGGGCGCCGTGCTATAATCATGGGAATGGATAGTGAAGGAAATTACCAAAAGATAAAAGCTAAAGTTCCATTAGCTGAAATGAATAAATACTCAACCGCCCTCAGTTCTTTAACAAGTGGAAGTGGTGCTTACTCTCTCAAATTTGCAGAATACTCACAAGTACCGGGAGATGTTCAGACTACTCTGCTTAAAGCTTATGAAGAACAGGAGAAAGAAGAAGAATAAACAGTATACTGACAGCAGTTATTTGTTCTGTTCAAATCAGGTTATAATACACTCATTAAAAAGGGGAAAAATAAATTTCCCCTTTTTTGTTTTTACAATCATCCCTTACTATTTAAAGGCAGGCAATCTTATTTCCATACAATTGTTGCAACCGACTTCGGCATAAGTGTATAACTTATGTATTTAGTACCCTGAAGGGTAGTAAATACTTTAGCTTCAGTACCTGAATTTAAAGCAACCAGTACCTTTGTACCATCAGTATTTAAAAAGCTTATTGCATCAATCCCTGTAAGACTTGCAGATACATTTGTTGATACCCTTAAAGCTCCGGGTCTGATGAACTTAGCGAAGTGAGCCAGACAATAATATTCAACATTTCTGGTAACTAAACCGCTTCCTGAATTTATAGTTACAACACCTCTGCAATCTCCACAACCATTATTTTTTGGTCCATCATTCTCATCAAGAGCAAGGTTCCATAAAAGAGCATTCTTCGACCAGTTGCGTGCTGTACCAATAAAGATGTTTTTCATTGTCCAAAGCAGGTTTTCCGAGAAGTCGGGTGACCATCTTCCACCTGAAATTTCAGTAAAATATAAATCCTTATCAGGATGAGCATTATGCACAATAGACATTGCGCCTACTTCTCCTGCATATGCATGAAATGCTGAACCAGCTATATATTGTTTAGCATCCGGGTCATTCATCACAGTAATTGGATAATCGGGCCTATCCCAGTTATGGTCATATATTATAATCTTCGTGTTTAAAGATGAACTACTGAATTTTGGTCCTAAATTGTTTTTGATGAAATCCAATTGTGCCTGAGGTTGCATATCCATGCATGGGTAACTTGCACCGGAATATAATGGTTCATTCTGAGGAGTGATAGCATCTATACGTATACCCTTTGCCCCCATTGCCTGAATATATTTCACAAAATAATCGGCATATACGCTATAACAATCTGTCCTCAAGCTTCCTCCAACCATATTACTGTTTGTTTTCATCCATGCCGGAGGGCTCCATGGTGATCCAAGAAATGTCATCTCAGGAAAAACCTGAACTATTTCCTTTGCCATTGGAACAACATCAAGAGTATCCTGGCTTAATGAGAAATGCTGGAGTTCAAAGTCATTGGTACCGGTAGGAATATCATCATAGCTGAAATTCGACAACGAAAAATCAGATGCTCCAATAGTGAGTCTCAAATACGAAATACCAATACCGGTGGTCGGGTCAAATAACTCTTTAAGCAGAGTATTCCTGGCTCCACTACTCATTTTACGATTCAACAGATAAGCTGAAGAGCCTGTTAAAGCAGCACCATATCCTTCTACCGATTGGTAAGTAACAGCAGTATCAATTTTAATTAAAGGCCAATTGCCAGGTGATAATGAGTCAATAGTAATGTTTGCCTCCTTATGGAATAACTTTGTTTGATCACCTCTTGTCAGATAAACCTGCGCAACCACCGTATCAGTATTCACAGGAGGTATATCAGGTGGTTCAGTATCTTTTCCTTTACAACCAGGCAAACTGATAGTTATAAGACTTAGTATAAGCAGTGATTTCACTGAAATGAAGTGTTGAGATATATTTTTTAAATTCATGATATCCGAAAATTTATATTAGTCGAAAGTCGCATCTCTCGTCTTTCTGGTTAGTTTGTAATGTTAAGGGAAAGATAATAATCAGTAACTTACTGTGTATCAATCTTTCCCTTAACTGTTCATTTAGCCGTTTATTGTCTGTTGAAGCAATTGATCAATATCCGGGATTCTGAACAAGTTTTGTATTATTATCAAGTTCTGATTGAGGAATAGGCCATAACAACTTATTTTCATTAGGTTGATAGTTAAGAGCTTCGCCGTTAGGGCCTTTCACATTACTCATAACTTCAATAGCCCTGCCGGTTCTTTTTAAATCAAACCACCTATGCCCTTCAAAAGCAAGCTCTAATCGTCGTTCTTTTTC
>JBLMZZ010000173.1:0-13623 GCA_050259095.1 Omnitrophica WOR_2 bacterium
TAGAAGTTGCCAGACTCTTTAGTATAGTAAAGAAAAATGCCAGAAGAATGGATCAATTAATAAAAGATTTACTTGATCTTACAAGAGTTGCCCGAGCAGAGCTTAAATTCAAGAAAATCAATATGAATGAGGTTATTAGGGAGGTGATTTCAAGTGATTTTAACAACCTTGAGAAAGAAAAAGTACAGTTTAAGATTGCTCCATTGTTAAATTCTTACGGAGATCAGGTACTTATTAGACAAGTTTGGCAGAATTTGATTTCTAATGCAATCAAATATTCTCAGAAAAAAGAAGTTTCATTTATTGATATAAATAGTTCAGTTAAAGATAACTCAGTAGTGTTCTCAATAAAGGATAATGGAGTTGGCTTCAATCCTGAGTATAGCAGTAAGTTATTCAATATCTTCCAAAGGCTTCATAATAGTGAGGAATTCGAGGGAACCGGAGTCGGTCTGGCTATAATTAAAAGGATTATTAGCAGGCATCACGGTGAAGTTTGGGCCGAAAGTGAGGAGGGTAAAGGAGCAACCTTCTATTTTACATTACCACTATTGCCAATCTGAACTTAATAGGCTTTGTGACTCTGCGAGAAGGATATTTTAGTGTAATTTTAATACCTTTACACCGCCCAAATTATCTCTCCAAAAATGAGGCTTTCTATTGTAATTGTAAATTATAACGTTAAGTACTTTCTTGAACAATGCCTGCATTCGGTTGAAGAAGCAATAGCAGGTCTTGAAACAGAAGTATTTGTAGTGGATAACAATTCAGTTGATGGTTCAAATGAAATGGTAATTTCCAAGTTTCCATGGGTTCATTTAATCATGAATAAGGAAAATATTGGTTTTTCAAGAGCAAACAACCAAGCTATAAAATTAGCTACCGGAGATTTAGTACTGCTCTTGAATCCTGACACAATTCTTGAGCAAGATACTTTGAGTAAATGTATCCATTTTATGGAAACACACCCTGATGCAGGTGGGTTGGGCATTAAAATGGTAGATGGCAAAGGGAACTTCCTTCCTGAATCAAAAAGGGGACTTCCAACTCCTATTGTTGCATTCTATAAAATATTTGGCCTTTCTGCACTATTCCCAAAATCAAAAAGTTTTGGAAAATACCATCTTAGCTATCTTGATAATAACAGTACACATGAAGTTGATATATTATCAGGAGCATTTATGATGTTACGTAAAGTAGCATTAGATAAGATTGGGTTATTGGATGAGACCTTTTTCATGTATGGTGAAGATATTGATCTTAGCTATAGAATTATAAAAGGGGGTTACAAAAATTATTATTTCCCTGAAGCAAGGATAATTCATTACAAAGGTGAGAGTACAAAGAAATCAAGCATCAATTATGTGTTTGTTTTCTATAATGCAATGATCATTTTTGCAAAAAAACATTTTTCGGAGAAGAATGCCTGGATATTTTCCTTACTAATTCATATTGCAATTTATCTACGTGCAAGTTTTGCTGTCTTAACCAGGCTCTTTAGAAAACTTATTATCCCAATTACTGATGCAGCTGTAATCTTTCTAGGCTCACTTATGATTGTCGACTATTGGGAAACAAATGTTATTTATACAATTGGAGGGCACTATCCAAATTTGTTTCTAACTCTGGTTCTTCCAGCTTATGTTGCTATCTGGATTTTTTCTGTCTTTGTAAGTGGTGGATATGACAAACCAACTAAAATACGGAAGATTATTACAGGGCTTTTATCAGGAACAATTGTGATTCTGGTTTTTTACGCTTTATTACCGGCTGAATTAAGATTTTCAAGAGCAATTATCATATTATCAGGTATCTGGGCAGTTATCTCATTGATCGCTATTAGACTGATTCTTCACTTTTCAGGTTTCAAAGCCTACAAATTAGGTTATAATCAAAACAAGCGATTTATCATTGTCGGTCATTCAGATGAAGCCACACGAGTTGCCGACCTCTTGCATAAAACACTTATAAATCCTTCTTTCATTGGTTTAATAAACGTCGATAAAGATGCAGAAAAGACTAATGGATTTATTGGATCCTTAAATCAAATCAACGATATCATAAGTATTTACAACATTGATGAAGTGATCTTTTGCGCCAAAGATTTACCGGCTCAGAATATCATTGATACCATGACTCAATTACAAAAAAAGGAAGTTGATTTTAAAATTGCTCCTCCTGAAAGTCTATCAATAATTGGGTCAAACTCAATAAATACAACAGGTGACTTATATGTAATAGATATAAATTCTGTTGGTAAACCTAATAACTTAAGAAACAAGCGTCTTTTTGACCTTCTTATGGCATTTATTTTTTTACCGCTTGTTCCTGCTATAATGTGGATTACAAGAAAGCCCTTTGGATTTTTAGTTAACATTTTAAGAGTAATTATAGGATTGCGTACATGGGTAGGATACAGCTCCTACAATACTGCTCTTCCCGGAATAAAAAAAGGGGTACTTAATCCAACAGATGTTATACAAAATAAAAAAATTGATTCCGACACAGCATTGAGGCTTAACATGCTTTATGCCAGGGACTATAAAATAGGAACCGACCTTAATATAATCTGGAAAGGATTCAGAAATCTGGGACGCAATTAACTATTTTTAAAGTCAACTTCTCTTCAACTGAATTCATAAACCTTTTCAATACAAGTTTGTTAATAGGGCATCGCGAAAAGCGTGATATTAAACAGGCTTACAATGACCAGCAATTAATTATGATATGGCAAAATTTGAAGTTATAATGCCCAAATTAGGGGAGAGTATTATTGAAGCAACAATTACAAGGTGGATCAAACAACCAGGTGAAATGATTGAAGAAGATGATCCTATTGTTGAAATCGCAACTGACAAAGTAGACTCTGAAATCCCTTCTCCTGTCGAAGGAAAGCTTATAGAAGTAAAGTATAAGGAAGGTGATGTAGTTGAAGTTGGGAAAATAATAGCTGTAATTGATACTGAACCCGGATCAGATGATTCTAAGTCAAGTGTTACTGTAGATGAGAAGAAAGAAACAACGACTGTTTCAGACAAAGCAGAGATCACTAAAATAGATGATAAGAATAAGACTCAAGAGCCAACGATAGAGAAGAAATTGACAGAAGAAGATGCTGAAGCGGAAGATTCTGATCGCTTCTATTCACCTCTTGTAAAAAATATAGCAAAAGCAGAAGGAATTTCAGTTAAAGAATTAGAACAAGTAAAAGGATCAGGCAAGGAAGGCAGGGTGACAAAGAATGATCTTCTCTCCTATCTCGAAGAAAGAAAATCACAACCTGCAAAAAAAGCAGATACCAGCGTACCCAAGGAAGTAGAAGCAAATAAAGAAGCAATAAAAGAAACTGTTAAACCGGCTATTCCTTCAACTGCAAAACCTACTCCCCAAGTCACTGCTCATCAGGGCGATGAAATAGTGGAGATGGATCGTATGCGTAAGCTTATAGCTGATCATATGGTAATGTCAAAACAAGTTTCACCACATGTTACTTCTTTTATTGAAGTGGATGTTACCAATATGGTTAAATGGAGAGAAAAGGTAAAAGATGAATTTTTAAAACGTGAAAAAGAAAAAATAACCTTTACCCCGATCTTTGTTGAAGCCGCAACACAAGCAATCAAAGAACTGCCCGGAGTTAATGCTTCTGTTGATGGATATAATATAATACTGCGCAAAAATATTAATATTGGCATCGCAGCTGCTCTTCCATCAGGTAATCTTATAGTACCTGTTATTAAAAATGCCGATCAGAAAAGCTTATTGGGTCTAGCCAAAGAAGTAAACAATCTTGCTGACAAAGCTAGAAAAAACAAGCTTGATCCGGATGATATTCAAGGAGGAACCTTTACAATAACCAATCTTGGTACCTTCGGCAGTATCACAGGTTCCCCAATTATAAATCAACCTCAGGTGGCCATACTTGGATTAGGTGTGATTAAAAAGAAACCTGTAGTTCTTGAAACTCCAGATGGAGATGTTATTGCAATCCGTCATATGGTAATATTGTCACTGGCATACGACCATAGAGTAGTTGATGGAGCTCTGGGTGGCATGTTTCTTCAGAAAATGCAACAGATACTTGAAAGATTTGATATAAACAGGACTATCTAAGGTCTTTTTCTTTAAATTAGCAGCATCAGGAACAAGATCGTTCTTGATGCTTTTTTTTATTCCATGGAACTAAATATTATAAGACCTCTGGCAATTTTTGACCTTGAAACAACAGGAACGAATGTTGCTAACGATAGAATTATTGAAATCAGTATAGTAAAAATACTACCCGAAGGTAAGGAACTAATCCTTACTCAGAGAATAAACCCTACAATACCAATTCCTGCTGAAGCTACAGCAGTTCATGGCATTTCAAACCAGGATCTTGAAAATGAACCTACTTTTCAGGAAATTGCTCCTAGAATAGCTGAGTTTTTAAACAACTGTGACCTCGGCGGTTATAATTCAAATAAGTTTGATATTCCTCTTCTAATGGAAGAATTTTTAAGAGTCGATATAAATTTTGAGTTAAAGGGCCGCAGATTTGTTGATGTACAGAGTATCTTCCATAAAATGGAGCCTCGGACACTTAAAGCAGCATACCGTTTTTATTGTCAAAAGGAACTTGAAAATGCACATTCTGCCGAAGCTGATGCAAAAGCAACATATGAGATATTGAAAGCCCAACTAGAGTGCTATAAAAATGCAGAATATCATAGTCCAGATGGAACAGTTAGCAAACCTATAATTAATGACATCAAAGCACTTCATGAATTTTCATTTCAAAACCGAAATGCAGATTTGGCGGGTCATATAATATACAATGCTAAAGATCGGGAAGTCTTTAACTTTGGGAAATATAAAGGGAAAACTGTTGAAGAAATCTTCAGTATGGAGCCATCTTATTATGATTGGATGATGAAAGCTGATTTCCCTATGTATACTAAGAAATTAATCACCGCTATTAAGTTAAGAGGCTTTAACAAGAAATCAGTAAATATATCCTGAACCAGAAATCAATGAAAATCATTTGCATAGGTCGTAATTATATTGAGCATGCTAAGGAATTGAGCAATCCTGTACCTTCAGTTCCTGTGTTTTTCATGAAACCTGAATCATCACTTGTAAAAGGGAATCTGCCATTTTTTTATCCTTCATTTTCTAATGATATTCAGTATGAGGTTGAGCTGGTTTTACATATCAATAAAGTTGGGAGGAATATTAATATTAAGCATGCTCATACTTATTATGATGGGATAGGTATAGGGATAGACTTTACAGCACGTGATCTGCAACAAGAAGCAAAGCAAAAAGGATTACCATGGGAGATTGCTAAATCATTTGATTCTTCTGCTCCGGTCAGTGAATTTATACCGGTAGAGAAATTCACTGATGTATCAAATATCAACTTTAGTCTTAAAAAGAATGATATTCTGGTTCAAAAAGGTAATTCATCTGATATGATCTTTAACTTCAGTACAATCATATCATATGTCTCAAGATTTGTGACTTTAAAAATGGGAGATATGATTTTTACCGGAACTCCTTCTGGTGTTGGGCCTGTTATAATAGGTGATAAATTAGAAGGTTTTATTGGTGAACAAAAAGTTCTGCTTTGCAATATCAGATAAAATTTATCTCATTAATCACTTCGTGATTGACTTTTCTATTTATGTTTGAAATTAGTTTTTTCTTAGCATACTCTAATTCAAACTTTAATGCCTGAGATCGCAATTTAACAACTAGTGTTTTATTCTTAATATAGATCTGTTCAGTTTCTTGAGCAATCATAGGGCCAACGATAGAATCCCACACTTCAATCGCCTTTTCTTCATCAAACTTTCTTTGATATCTGTAGTGATTTATCCATGCTTCAATAGCTTCACGTAACGAGTTATCTTTATTTATCATCTTACTTCCTGAATTTTTGCACTGCCATTTACAACAGTGTAGATTAAGTGATCAGGGTTTGAATCTTTAAAGATCATGTTAATACGCTCAGGCTGAGTATCGGTAATAAAAACTTGACCAAAACTGTTACCGCTTACAAGGTTAATAATTTGTAACACTCTTTTGAAGTCAAGCTTATCGAAGATATCATCAAATAAGAGAATAGGGTTATAGCCTTTAATGTTCTTAGTATATTCAAATTGAGCTAGTTTAAGAGCAATTAAAAAAGACTTTTGTTGACCTTGAGAACCAAATTTCTTTACTGGTAACCCTCCAATGAGAAAATCAAGATCATCTTTATGAATTCCACAAGTTGTATAACGTAAAAAAAGATCTCGCTTAATATTATTCGAGAACAATTCATCAAGAGAATTAGATGAAAGATCAGAATTATAGTTTATATCAACAATTTCCTTTCCATTACTGATAAAATCGAAGTAATGTCGGAATACAGGTATAAAACCTTCAAAAAATTTACTTCTCTTTTCAAAAATTTGCTTGGCTGGCAACTCCATTTGTTGCTGATAAATCTCAAGTGCAGAAAGATCAAAGTAGTTTTTTTCACTAAATTGCCTTAATAGAGCATTCCTTTGAGCAAGTGCTTTATTGTATGTGATTAAGTCGTCAAGATAAAACCTGTCGAATTGAGATATAACACTGTCAATATATTTTCTTCTTACATCACTCCCTTCGTTAATCAAATCCCTATCATATGGTGAAACCATTACCAAAGGGAATTCACCGATATGATCTGCCAATCGATCATATTCTTTACCATTAACCTTGAACTGTTTTTTTGAATTCTTTTTTTGTATACAACTTACTTCTGTAATATCATCGTTTCGGGAGAATTTACCATGAATCGCAAAGAAGTCTTCTGCATGCTTAATATTTTGACTATCAAGTAAATTAAAGAAACTTTTGGTAAAAGAAAGGTAGTAAATTGCATCAAGAATATTAGTTTTACCTTCACCATTATCACCTATAAAACAGTTAATAGACTCGGAAAAAGTAAAACTATTTTCAGCATAATTCTTGAAATTATATAGCTGAAGATTCTTTAAAAACATGTTGGCTGTTGTTGGTTCTTTTGAATCAATCCTTTGCAAGTATTTCTCCTAATCTTTTAACTTCCTTTGCAACATTTTCAAGTAACCAAACTGGTGTTGAATTTCCCCCTGTTATACCAACTTTTTCTGCATTTGTAAACCACGATGGATTTACCTCATGCTCAGATGACACTTTAAATGTGTTTATGTTTTCTTCTTTAATAATACTGGCAAGATACGAACCGTTTGAACTATGCTCACCTGCAACAAAAACTATAACGTCATGTTCCTGAGCAAATGTTTTAAGTAAGGGAACTCTTAGTTTCATCGGCCCACAGATTGTATTATAAACCTGCACATTTTCATTACTCAATCCGCTTTTCTTCAGTGCAGAGTATATATTACTCACAAATGTTTCAAAATCTGCAACATTAGCAGTTGTTTGAGCAAATATACAAATAGGCTTAGTCAAATCAATATCACCCAAATTATCAGGTGATTCAACGACGAGGTAATTACTCTGACAATACCCTAGTAATCCTTCAACCTCAGGATGTTTTTTCTTACCGTAGATGACAATTTGTCCATCAACTGATTGCATCTGAAGACTACTGATTTTCACTTTTTGCTGCAATCTGTGTACAATGTTACAAGTTGCATCAACGATATGATTTGATGATATTCCAAGCTCAAATTGGATTTTAGGAGTAACCCCATGGGCTCTGATTAAAATAGTTGAATTCTCAATTACTTTGACATCATCAACTGAGACAATTTTTAGTCCTTGGTATTCCAGTCGTTGCATTTCTTCAGGGCAGTGTACCAGTTCTCCAAGACTATATACTTTATCGTTGTCCTCAAGCAGGTCACCAACTAAATTGATGGCCTTACTAACGCCAGGACAAAATCCGGCAAACGGATCTATATGAACACTATACACTAGTTCTGCTTTTCTACAAAAATAATAAAAAGAATGGTTTATAAGGTCAATTCAGGTTTAAATTCATGTTAAACTCGTATACAATAACAGGCATAAATGAGTTCTATAAATAACCTAAAGATTGATACCCAGGCTAAAGATGTTTGGGGAGCCTGCAATATGATATGCAGAACGTGCATAGCTAAAGTTGAATCGGGAAACCCTGAAACCAAAACCCCATGAGAAACCAACAGTTGCTCTCTTACTTTCAAGTTTCATTTCCTGACGTCGTTGATAGTTATAACCAAATCGAACACTAAAGTTCTTTGTAGGGATAAATTCACCGCCTATAACAATATGACGCATTGATTTATCCATTATTTCAGCTGCTTTAGACTTTTGCTTAATTTCACCTGTGAATGGATCGACTTTATCCTCGGTTGGATCATTATAAGTGAGATCCCACTTTTGAAGATTAGTAAGTAAAATTGAATATCTGAAAGGCAAATGCTGTAGTCTTTTCGAAAGTCCCAATTCAATTTCCAAAGGCAGTGGTTCTTTGTTACCAGGGGTATATCGAGAAATTTGCGATCCAATGTTTCGAGCTATTAATGAAACTAAAAAACCACGCTTTGTAGAATGATACGAACCTGCAACATCAACGGCCAGGGCGAAAGAAGAGAAATTCTCAAAATTTGATGAAATAGCTTTAAGATTTGCACCTATACTAAATGAGGAATCCAATTGTCTTCCCCAACCTATCACAGGAGCAAATTCATTACTTGTAAATTCCCCATTTGCTTCACCGGTTTCATCTGTTCTCTTAAATGTACCGTAATCAATATATTGCACTGATGCAGCAAAACTGCCTAATTTTTCAAAAGTTCTTGAATAAGAAACAAAACCATAACTTATATCTGAAAAATAATCAACATAATTAAGTGAGATATCATTATTCATGTCGGGACTTATTAATGAAGGATTATTAAGTCCAATAGCAAGATCAGCATCATCAATTGCTACAAAATTATATCCAAGGGCAGCTACTCTGGCAGAGTTTGGTAAATTGAGAAAAGAGTATGACTGAGTTCCTCCTTTTTGAGCAAACACACCGAAAGCTTGAAAACCAAAGATGAAAATTATTAATCCTTTTGTAAAGTAATTCACAGTGATGGAATTAGTTTTTAAAGATGCAAATGTAATACACCTTAGTTATTTTTCTAGCAAACGGAACATAATTCAATATATTGCCGGAGTAGCTAAGAAATCACTTATTTTTTTACTATTTGAAATCGATTTATAGGTTTGGTTGGTTAGATGTTTATTTTGTTATCAGTAACCTGTTTTCTAATCAGATTTAATGCACCACCTGCCTTAAACCACTCAATTTGAGAATTATTATATGAATGATTTACTTCAAACCCTTCATTAGTACCATCTGAATGATCCAATTCAATTCTTAATGATTTTCCGGGTAAAAACTCTGTTAACCCATGAATAGAGATTAAATCATCCTCAAGTATTTTGTCATAATCTTCTTTATTCTTAAAAGTTAAGGCCAGCATGCCTTGTTTTTTAAGATTAGTTTCATGGATTCTGGCAAAAGATTTTACTAAAACTGCTCTCACACCCAGAAAACGAGGTTCCATAGCAGCATGCTCTCTTGATGAACCTTCTCCATAATTCTCATCCCCAACCACTATTGAACCAATCCCTTTTGCCTTGTATGCGCGAGCTACATTTGGTACAGTATCATAAGTTTTAGTGATTTGATTTTTAATCAAATTTGTCTGGTTGTTAAATGAATTAAGCGCCCCAATCAGCAAGTTGTTTGAAATATTATCAAGATGACCTCTGAATCGCAACCATGGTCCTGCCATAGAAATATGATCAGTGGTGCATTTACCTTTTGCTTTAATCAATAAACGTAATCCGGGAAGATCTTCTCCATCCCAATCATTAAATGGTTCTAATAATTGAAGTCGTTCAGAATCTTTTTTTACAACAATCTTAACATCTTTCCCATTTTCAGTTGGTGGAATAAAACCAGCATCCGTTACATCAAAACCACGTTCAGGTAATTCCAAACCATCAGGTTGGTCTAGTGAAACCCACTCACCATCCTCATTTTGAAGTTTATCAACAAGTGGATTGAAGGTAAGATTCCCTGCAATAGTTAATGCGGTTACTATTTCGGGAGAAGCAACAAAACCATGAGTGTTAGGGTTTCCATCATTGCGTTTGGCAAAGTTTCTATTAAAAGAAGTGAGTATTGAGTTCTTATGCAATGGATCCTCAGAATGGCGTTTCCATTGGCCAATACAAGGTCCGCACGCATTAGCCATAATTATTCCACCAATTGATTTAAAATCATTGAGTAATCCATCGCGCTCTGTGGTAAAACGTATTAGTTCAGATCCCGGTGTAATAATAAACTCTGCTTTAACTTTCAGCTTTTTTTCAATGGCCTGTCGTGCTATTGATGCTGCTCGTGTCAAATCTTCATAAGATGAGTTAGTACATGATCCAATTAGCCCCACTTCAAGCATTTCGGGATAATCCTTTTCTTTAATAATCCTGACGAATTCAGAAATAGGATAAGCTGCATCGGGAGTGTATGGCCCATTAATGTAAGGCTCCAACTCAGATAAATTTATCTCAATGACCTGATCATAATATCTTTCAGGATTTTCGTAGACTTCCGGATCTGGCCTGAGGAAGTCCTTTATTTTGTCTGCAAGCTCTGCCACAGATTCACGGCCTGTAGCTCTCAGGTAATTACTCATTTTTTCATCGTATCCGAAGATTGATGTTGTAGCTCCTATTTCAGCCCCCATGTTGCAGATAGTACCTTTACCTGTAGCAGACAATGAATCAGCTCCATCACCAAAATATTCTATGATAGCTCCTGTACCTCCCTTTACTGTAAGAATTCCGGCGACTTTAAGAATCACATCTTTGGCAGAAGTCCAGCCATTTAGCCTACCGGTAAGTTTAATCCCTATAAGTTTCGGCATATTCAGTTCCCAAGCCATTCCAGCCATAACATCAACTGCATCAGCACCTCCCACTCCTATAGCAATCATCCCTAAACCACCTGCATTAACTGTATGTGAGTCAGTACCAATCATCATCCCACCAGGAAAAGCATAGTTTTCTAGAATTACCTGATGAATTATGCCGGCTCCGGGTTTCCAGAATCCTATTCCATATTTATTTGAAACCGATTGCAAAAAATCGTATACTTCTTTGTTTTGATCTAATGCCAGGTTTAAATCTGCTGCAGCACCAATTTGTGCCTGAATAAGATGGTCACAATGTACTGTGGTAGGAACAGCTGTTTTAATTCTTCCTGCATTCATAAATTGCAATAGAGCCATCTGAGCAGTTGCATCCTGCATTGCCACTCTGTCGGGAGCGAAATCAACATATGCCTTTCCTTTGGGGAAATTCAATAGAGGTTGATCAGAATAAAGGTGACTATAGAGTATTTTTTCACTTAAGGTTAATGGTCTATTTAAAAAGTTCCTGGCTTTTAATACTTTCGATGGTAATTCGCTATAAACCCTTTTAATTAAGTCAAGATCAAATAACATAACTGGCTTTTTTTAAATTTTCAACAATAACACTTACTATGCACCTTTGTTTGCACACTATTTTGAAACAATTATATTAATATCTGGCTGGGGAATTTATTTATTTCTCCCCTTTATCACCAATAAAGTAATCAGATTTGTCTTTGAAGAGTACATTAAAGGTTGTGAGACTTCCGTATATTCTGGTAATGTACTGTTGAATATTGATTTTGTCCTCATCTGACAAAGTACTTGAGTTTACTCTTTGTTCCATTACTCTAAGCCTGTCACGAACCATTACTATTTTATGGAAAAAACTTTCAATAGGAATTTCTTTCTCTTTAAGTGAATTATCACCAGGATACAAAACCATCTTTCCACCAGTCCATCTTGAACCCATTTGAACAGTTTCCTGTATATCTGAAAACCTCCTTAACAGACGTATCAGGCTTTTTTCAATTTTCTCATAAGTAATGATTTCAGAAGAAGTTTCAACAGCTTCAATAACTTTTAAACCTTCAAAATCACGTTGTATAACGCGTGTTCCATTTTCAATAAAGGTAATCTCCCAAGCATCACTTCTAACTTGAATTATTACTCCTTTTCCAAATTGCGGATGTTGCACCCTTGAACCAATGCCTAAATTTACTTCTTCCATGTTGCTAAATAACAAAAAAAATGAATGCAGATAATTATATATTGGAATATGTTTTCAATCACCTTCTTTGGATTGAATTATTAATTCACGATTAAGTTCAATAATCTGAGGTAACACCATGCTCATATCACTATTTTCAAGTACAATGTCAGCTTTCTTAACCTTCAATTCTTCGGGCCATTGATTCTCCATACGTTCAATTATTTGTTCGCGGGTCATCTTATCTCTGTAAAGTACTCTTTTAATTCTTTCTTCAATAGGGCATGTAACCACAATTACTTTATCGAAAAAAGTATTAAAACCAGTTTCCAGCATAATGGCTGATTCCTGAATGATATAGGGATGTTTTTTATTTGAATCAACCCAACTGAAGAAATGTTTTCTTACCAGAGGATGAATAAGTGAATTAAGCCATTGTAATTTAGAAGGATTATTGAAAACAATAGATGCCAGGATACTCCGATCTATTTTCCCTTCACTTGAAAGCATTTCATTTCCGAATCTCTCACTTATTTTTATAATGATATCTTCCTGATCAAGAATTTTTTTTGCTTCATAATCAGAAAGATAAACTGGCACACCCAAAAGAGCAAATACTTTTGCAATGGTTGATTTACCACTTCCAATACTTCCGGTGAGACCAATCTTTAGCATAATGGCACATTATTATTGTAAAATTAGTAAAATAACAATTACCAGCATTCAGCTATCATATTCAAAACAGTTCTTGGTTCTCGGGTCACAAGAGCCCATATAAAATGAATCGTATCGTAGGGACGGAACCGCCTTTTCACCTCAACCCCTTAACCCCCTTCTCCTGAAGCGAGAAGGGGGAAAACAGTGGACTTCATTTAAGTTCTTTTCTCATCTCCAAACAACTGATATTGAACGCTAAAACCCTTACTACTCTAGCGAAGATGACTCCCTCGCCTTTAGGGGTGTGGTGAAATAGCGAGCTCTCGGAAGGTTTTTAAATATTGATACTTTAGACGCGATAAATTGCGTCTCTACCTCCCCTAACTCCAAACACCAAACCGTTTAAACCCCATTATTTCCTGGCAAATCCTCCATTTATTTCAAAAAAAGTTTGAATATGTAATTATTAATGATTACTTTTGTATCTATATAGATGGCAAGCTCATCGCTAATACCCCCTATATACCCTAAGGGTATATGGAGTGTATATAGGGGGTATATGGGGGGTATATAGGAGGTATATGGGAGCTATATAGGATGTTAATTTAACCTTACTTGTAATTGCTTCATGAACGACTAACTTGCTCAATTTTTTAACTCATTTAACTAATTTTAATTTAATGGCAATACAATCTGGCAATGGAATGGGGGGCAGTCTAGGAAATGTCGTTCATTATATGCGTAAGGGCAAACAATGTGCACGAATGAAAACGGCAAATTTTCATGATGCTCAAACTCCACAACAACTAGCTCACCGTGCGAAAATGAAATTGACAGCTAAAA
>JBLMZZ010000174.1:0-4081 GCA_050259095.1 Omnitrophica WOR_2 bacterium
TGGGTTAAAGACCTTAAATCGGATGTTGACTTTGTAAATGGGTTCATTGAAAATTATGGTGATCCATTAGGATTAAAAGCTACTTGGGAAAGTGTAGTAAACTTTAAAAATCTTGAAGCAACAAAGAGAACTGAAATAATCAGTGCAAATGCGCAATGGTTTGAAGACAACTCGCCTGTTGATGCAAAATTTAAGAAGAAAGAAGTAAAAGGTGTTTCAGCAAAAGTTATCAATGCTGCTCAATTAGGTGGCGATTGCTATCCAAGCACACCAATAGGAATCAATTTGCCAAATGCTGATTGGATTAGAAAGGACTATGGTTCAAAATCTGTAACGATTGAAAATATTACATATGCGTATGATCAGGCTTCACTTGGTAATGGAATGCTTGAAGAGTTTGCAGGATCACCACAGGAGATTGAATGGGCAAAGAAATATGGTTTTATTGCCGGAAATCTTCATACAGATCTTCATGAATGCTTAGGTCATGGTTCAGGACAATTACTTCCAGGTACTCGTGGTGATGAGCTAAAGAATTATGGCTCTACTCTCGAAGAGGCTCGCGCTGATCTCTTTGCTCTTTACTATTTGGGTGATCCAAAAATGATACAGTTAGGTCTTTTTGATAATGAGGCTGTTTATAAGACTGAATATAGCAGCTACATCCGTAATGGACTGATGACACAATTGGCTCGTATACAACCTGGTAAGGATATTGAGGAATCGCACATGAGAAACCGCCAGCTTATAGCACAATGGTGTTTTGAACAAGGTAAAGCCAATAATGTCATTTCATTTGAAGTAAGAAATGGAAAAACTTATACCGTAATTAATGACTATAAAAAATTACGAGATCTATTTGGCAAATTGCTTGCTGAAATACAGAGAATTAAATCAGAAGGAGATTATGAAGCAGGTAAAAAGCTTGTTGAACAATATGGTGTTAAAGTTGATAAAAAACTTCATGCTGAAGTTTTAGAACGATTTAACAAACTCCACATTGCTCCTTATGGCGGATTCATTAATCCTGTTTATGTACCTGAATCTAAGGATGGAAAGATTGTGAATATCAAAGTAACCTATCCTGATGATTACACCAAACAAATGATGGACTATTCAAAGAACCATTCATTTTTACCAACTTATAACTAGAATAAAACACTCATCTTAATTCTTGATTATACTATTATACATTTGAGTAAACATTAAAGGTGGGTTTTACGTTTTTAGACCTTTAAAAAGCTTAAAATGTATTATTCACTTAAGATTAAGGCCGATACTAAAGCATCAGAAGTAATTGACATAAATCCGTCAATGCTTCTGATGTTTGAGTATTTAGCCATACCTCTTGGTTTACAGGATAAGAATATGGAACAGATTGCTGCTGAATCAGGCATCAATCTGCTTCTGTTTCTGGTTATAGCAAATTTCTATAATGGCAACTATCCTGAGCAGGCAGCAATAGAATCTATTGATGATCTGAAATTGATAATCAAGTTTCTTGAAAATAGTCACAAGCACTACGTTAACGAAAAGTTCCCACTACTTACATCATACATAAGGGAAATTTCGAAAGTGAATAAGCATCCCGAGATATCATTATTGGAAGGTTTTTTTGATAAATATCTCGAGGAAGTGGCAATTCATCTTAAATATGAGAACAGTGTTGTATTCCCATATGTAATGAGTCTGTTAAGTGAAAAAACTGAGAGTGATATTTTGCCTGACTCAAATTACTCAATGTCGGAATATATTAAACACCATGATGATATTGAAGAGAAGCTAACTGACCTCAAAAATCTTCTAATCAGATATCTTCCAACAGACAATGATGTTCAGTTACGTAGAAAGTTACTGATTACTCTCAAAGAATTAGAAACCGATTTACGTATTCATAGCATGATTGAAGAAAATATATTGGTACCTGTAGTTCAACGCATTGAAAAAGCAATAACAAAAAGAAGATGAGCTCAGATACCGGCATCATAGTATTTACCGGATTGCCGGACATCATTGTAGAAGGTCTGCTCAGTCTGCTCCATGAGCATTTGCCTCAATACAGAACATATCGGTTTAAATCTTTCCAGGAATACAAGTCTTTCTCTCTCAGCAATAAAATTGATTTGGTAATTACCAATGATAAAATCTTTGAATCAAATAAAAGATTTTATCATTCACTAAAAAAGGAAAGCCCTGAAACTACTTGGATTCTATTTCAATATCAGTACGTTAATTCTTCTATAACTATACAATTTGATGAAATTATAACAATTGATCAGGACTTAACAGATATATTGTCTATTATTCGCAAGTCAATCCGAAAATCAGGCTATTTTACTGAAGAGTTACATTCTGAGTCTTTGAGTGATAGAGAAAAAGATGTTTTAAAGTTATTAGTATCAGGATTCTCCGGTAAAGAGGTAGCCGATAAGCTCAACATTAGTGTAAATACGGTAATGTCACACCGTAAAAACATCTCTCAAAAAACTGGTATAAAATCTCTTGCGGGGTTAACAATATACGCTGTAACAAACAAGATCATCTCAATGAGCAAACTGTGACCCTACTCATTGGATTTGGTTAAATGCATGTAAAAAATTCATTAAAATTCAGGATTGTTACTTCAATAGGGTACCAATACTTTTGTGCATTAATCTATATTGATGAACATGAGGGTCTTTACATTTATATGCATGTTTTTTATCTCGTGCCATGCAAGTGCACAAAATGATACTTTAAAGTCTCATTCTCCTGTTTCCTTTAATGCATCTTATGTTGGAGAAACAGTTATAAATCACAGGGGTGGTATTCAAAAAGGCAGTTGTTATGAAGGAATGGCAAATTTTACAGCCCTATTTGAAACTAACAAGGCACATTTATGGAATGGCGGGAAACTTTTTATTAATACCGCTTATACTCATGGTGGTAATCCTTCTAAAGACTTCATAGGTGATTTTCAAGGTGCTTCTAACATTGAAGCTGATAACCTTACCTATTTTCATGAGATGTGGTATAGTCAATTGCTTGGCCATACCGAAGTTACCATCGGACTTCAGGATCTTAACTCAGAATTTGCATCTAGTGAGTATGCAACAACATTCTTAAATAGTTCATTTGGAGTTCATAGTACTATTGCCGACAATATTGTAGCCCCAATCTTCCCATTAACTGCTTTTGGCGTCCAGATCATCCATAACTTCAATGAACATCTGGCTCTTAAAATGATAACTTTTGATGGTTTCCCTGATGATTTTTCAAAGAACAACCCCTATAATTTACACTGGAAATTCGATAGTGAGGATGGTTTACTTAACATTGCTGAACTAACATGGAAACCGGTCATTTCACAATTGCTTGAAGGCAAATATAGTGTGGGAGCTTATACACATCACCATATTACAAAAGAGGAATATTCTGATCATAATATCTGGGAAATAACGAATTATGGATTTTACATGACTGGTGACCAATTGCTAAATAAAAATTCTGATGGTTCGTATCTAAGTGCTTTTCTGCAGGCTAGTATAAGTCCCTATCAGAGAAATGAGAATTGGTACTATATTGGTGTTGGTATAAACAAAAAAGGTGTATTTAGTAATGATATAAAGGATTTATTAGGAATAGCAATTGCATCTGCAGGATTTGATAATTATAAAGGGAATGAAACAGCTATTGAAGTTACTTATCAGTACGAACTGATGAAACAATTAAGCGTTCAGCCCGATATTCAATACATTATTAATCCATCAGGAACGGAATCAATCCTACAGAATGCTCTGGTGACAGTTTTAAGATTTATTATTGAAATATAGTTGCAGGATTAAACTTATATGCCTGCTTTCAATGAAAATTATTCACACCCTTCGCGGAACTCACAATCGTCACTCTCATTTGTTGTTTCAAATTCAAGGGTAACATGCTCTATTTTAAAGGAAGAAGCAAGGTCACGAATTTGTTGCTTAAGTAATAATTGACCATCCTTAGGCAAAGTACCTTTAGTTACTACATGCATTGTCATTATATTACGCTCCCCATCAAGTGACCATAAATGAAAATCGTGCAGGCTTTCAATGTGTGGTAA
>JBLMZZ010000175.1:0-11039 GCA_050259095.1 Omnitrophica WOR_2 bacterium
CGGTTGCTGTGGTGTGCAATAAATCGTATATCTACCCGGAACCGGTAAAATAATATCTGTGAATGTTTCTAAATTGTATTTTTGCATTCTGAATGAATTCAAATTCCAAAATGACGGGGAAAAAGCAAGTTGTTTTTATAATTAACCCGGTTTCAGGTGTAAAGCAATATAGAAAGGCTGGTATTGAGCAGGTTATTGATGAATTGCTTGATCTTGACAAGTTCAACTATAAGTGCTTATATACCGATTCAGCCGAACATGCTGTAGAAATTAGTCGTAATGCTGCATCTTCGGGAGCTGATATTATTGCTTCGGTGGGTGGTGATGGAACTGCTAACAGAGTAATAAAAGGTATGATTGGATCATCTGCTGTGCTTGCATTGATTCCAGCCGGATCAGGCAACGGGCTTGCCCGGTTCCTTAATATACCTCTTGATTTTCATAAAAGTATTGACCTAATAAACCAACACGATATTAAAGTGATTGATACAGTTAATATCAATGATGATGTTTTTGCTTCAATTGCCGGTGTTGGATTTGATGCACTTGTTGCACGTAAATTTGCTAAAGCCGGAAGAAGAGGTTTCTTTTCGTATTTTCATATAGCTTTGCAAGCTTACCCGGGTTACAGGCCCCGAAAATACAAGATGATCATTGATGGTAATGAAATTAAACGAAAGGCCTTATTCGTTAGTTTTGCTAACGGTAACCAATTTGGATACAATACCATTATAGCACCTGACGCTGAAATTGATGACGGACTGATTGACGTGTGTGTGGTACAAAAAGCGCCTGTTATTGAAACCCCTTACATTATGGGACTTCTATGGCGTAATAAGTTGGTAAATTCAGGATATTTAGAAATTATAAAGGCAAAGGAAGTAACCTTGTTCAGAAACAGGAATAAATCAATTAATCTTGATGGTGAACCGGTAAAATTAGGCAAAGACCTTGTGATTAAAGTTAATCCTGCTTCACTCAAAATAATTGTGCCATAAGCACTATGCTATTCCGGTAATTTAAATTTTATGACTTATGGGAGGAAAGAAAAACAAACCATCGGGAATTGTGTATTCAACGAATCCTGATTTCGTTTATAAGAGTGATGAGCCTGAAGAACAGGAAACATTGGTACCGGCAAAGCAGTATTTAAGAATCATGCTTGATAAAAAACTTAAAGCCGGTAAAAAAGCTACCTTGGTAACAGGTTTCATTGGCAAAGAATCAGATTTGGAAGCTCTAACCAAAAAACTTAAAAACCTTTGTGCAGCAGGAGGTTCTGCAACAAATGGAGAAATATTAATACAGGGCGATTGTCGGCAAAAGATTATGGATTACCTTATAAAAAGTGGCTATAAGGCAAAATTTAGTGGTGGTTCGTAAATAAAATACATTATATATATTACAAGCATGCAACCAATAATAGAGTTTTTAAAAAAGAATCCCTGGTTCTTTTACGCTTTCAGTATTCTAATGCTTTTTCCTGCTTTGCTTTGGCATCTTGGATATCTTGCTATTAATTTCCCTACCGATGAACCTACACGTGCAATCGTAGCACTGGAAATGATTATTAGTGACAATTTCTTTACTCCTACTATAAACGGGGATTTCTACTACAATAAACCACCACTGTATAATTGGATAATCATAGCTTTTTATAAAATCTTCGGAAATTATTCAGAGTTTACTCTCAGATTGCCTGTAGTTATTGGACTTTTACTCTTTGCCATCACCATATATTATTTTGTAAGTAAGGAAACTGGTAAAAAACAGGCTTTTATCGTTGCCATGCTTTTTATAACATCAGGAAGAATTCTCTTTTGGGACTCATTTCTGGGTTTAATTGACATTACTTTTTCATGGTTGGTATATACATCTTTCATGTGTGTTTACTTCTTCGACAAGAGTAAGAAATATTTGCTGCTTTTTATCACCACTTACTTTCTCACTGCCATTACATTTCTTATGAAGGGATTGCCATCACTAGTTTTTCAGGCAATCACCCTTTTAACATTCTTTACTTACCGTAAAGAATTCATGAAATTGTTTTCATGGAAACATTTTGTCGGAATAGGACTGCTGATCCTAATCATTGGATCATATTATTTCGTTTATGCCAAGCATAATGTACTCGATAATGTTTTCACAACACTGTTCAGTGAATCAGAAAAAAGAACGATCATCAATTATGGATGGAAACGATTTATAACACATCTATTTACTTTTCCTCTGGAGATGTTCTATCACTTCTTTCCCTGGTCAATACTTGGAATCTATTTCATTAGCAGAAAGTTCTTACCCATAGTTAAATCACATCCTTTCTTACTGTTCAATTTCTTTATATTCATTTTCAATATAATTATTTATTGGACTTCACCTGAGACCTATCCACGATATATATTCATGCTCTTTCCACCAATTTTTACTGTACTCATCTATATGTTTTATAAAGACACAGAAGTGGCAGGTGTAAGAAGTAAAATAATTGAGTACTTCCTTCAGGGGGTAATCATGCTGGGTATGATTGCCGCTATTATTATGCCTGTACTTAAGCAAACGGGGTGGGTTGATCAGGCATGGATTAAAGCAGCAATTCTATTTCTGATACTGGGAATATTGCTATTTTTCTTCATTAAGATTAAAGATCAACGTTTAGTGATTTTTGCTGCCGCTATGTTAATGTTAAGAATTGGGTTCGACTGGTTTATAATACCACCGAGGTACAATGATTTTCAGGAACATAAAATAGGGGCACTTTCAGCAGCAAAAGCGACTGATAATGAAAAACTTTTTATTTATAAAGACAGTGAAACAGAACATGCAACCAGTTTCTATATTACCTTAGGCAAGATGGAAATACTGCGGCATAAGTATAAAGACTTTGATACTACATCATACTATTATCTTGATCCGCGCCTATTGCCTGAAGAAGACTATACTGCAATATACGATTTTAAACTGTACCGACACGATCAGCCTATAAAGATTGTAAAATTGAAAAGACCTTCGGCAAATTAAAAACGAAGAAGCTGAACTAAAGAGTAATAAAAAATACCATGGAAATACTTATGATTTCATTTGGTGACAAAGTAAAAGAGTGGTTTACCAATCTTGGGTTTTCAAATAATCTCACCTCTGTGATGAGAGATATTACTGATTTTGTAATAATGGTGATTGTGGTTACCATCATTTATTATATCAGCAAGTTGGTGGTATTAAAAGTAGTTCGCAAGATATCGCATAAAACATCTGCCACATGGGATGATGCTCTTTACAATAACAGGGTTTTCCATAAAGCAGTAATGTTAGTGCCTACAATGCTTTTTAATATTCTGGCACCATATACTCTGACTGAATTTCCTGAATTTCTTTACTGGGTACTCTTGGCAAACCGCATCATTATTATCTATATTACCATTGCCATTATTAATAAATTCCTTAATGCTCTTTATGATATTTACCAGGGTTTTGAAATTTCAAAATCTAAGCCTGTTAAGGGATATATACAAGTAATGAAGATAATTGTGATAGTGATAGGAATCATAGTAATTATTTCGTCGCTTTTCAATAAATCACCATTCTTATTATTAGGTGGACTTGGTGCTTTTTCAGCTGTGCTTCTCTTGATCTTTAAAGATCCAATACTTGGTTTTGTTGCTGGTATTCAGATATCAGCAAATGATATGGTGCGACAGGGAGATTGGGTTGTATTGTCGAAAGCAGGTGCAGATGGTGAAGTAATGGAAATATCACTAACAACAGTGAAAGTTCAAAACTGGGACAAGAGTATTACCATGGTGCCAACCTATTCTCTGGTATCTGAAAGTTTTGTTAACTGGAGAGGTATGGAAGAATCGGGAGGTCGTAGAATAAAACGTTCTATCAACATCGACATGGGGAGTGTAAAATTCTGTGACCAGCAAATGCTTCAAAGATTGAGTAAAATAGGTTTAATTGAAAAATACATTGCTGAAAAACAATTGGAACTCAATATACACAATACGAAAGAGGATATTGATGATTCAATAATGGTGAATGGTACAAGACAAACTAATCTTGGTATTTTTAGAGCATACTTAGCTGAATATCTTAAACAAAATCCGTATTTGAATCAGGAAATGACATTGCTTGTAAGGCAACTTCAACCGGGTGCAAGTGGACTGCCATTAGAAATATATGCATTTAGTAAAATACAGGATTGGAAACCTTATGAGGACATTCAATCGGACATCTTTGACCATGTGCTCGCTTCGATATCTGAATTTGAACTTAGAGTTTTTCAGAACCCTTCGGGCAGTGATTTTCGAAAAGTAACTTCACAAAATCAATGAGACTGTTCCTTTAAAGAATTAAGATAGTCTTTCACACGATCAAAAGCAATCTTGAACCAAACAGTAAAATTTTCGGGGTGACTGGCAATCTCTGCACTTAGATCTTCGAGTGGTGCCATTCTATATGTAGCAGCTTCATCTTTATTCAAGACAGGAAGTACATCTGAAAACCCAATAAAAACATGATCGTATTCATGCTCAGTTAGCTCATTTGTGAAAGGAGCCTCGTAAACAAAGCTAAATACTTCATCGAAATTACAATCAAAGCCCATTTCTTCCATCATACGCCGATGTGCAGCATCACTTGTTCTTTCACCCGGGCGTGGGTGACTACAACATGTATTAGTCCATAAGCCGGGTGAATGATATTTAGTGAATGCTCTTTGTTGCAGCATTAATTCGCCCTTAGAATTAAAGATAAACACTGAGAAGGCACGATGCAATTTAGCTTCAATATGAGCTTGCATTTTCTCCATCACCCCAATTTCATTATCATTCTCATCTACTAAAATAACTACTTCTTCCATCAGTACAGGCCTTTTCTAATGATTATAATACCGGCGTAAAATTATGGAAAAGCTCAATAATCACCAAGCCGACAGTTTTAAGCAAGACTAACAGGAGAATTATTATTTATGAGGGTAGTTTACTTTGGCTGTATTCATTCATAAAGATGTCTTCTATTACAGGAAAAGTGAACCTGAACCAGGAAGTGTATTTTTCAGGAAACTCTGTTATATCCTCTCTAATCTCATCAATAGTCATAAGTCGGTAGGCAGTTGCTTCCATTGGATTAATTGAGGGTAGTTGATTTGAATACCCTATAAAAATATCTGAAAGAGGATCTTTAATCTCCTGATCTTTCTCTTCAGCTAAGATTTTAATTTTAAAATGATGACTAAAAGTGCACTTGAAGCCCATTTCATCTAATAATCCCCTTTGAGCAGCTGTATATGCTGTTTCATCCATATGTGGATGGCTGCAACAGGTATTTGACCACAACCCTGCAGAATGTGATTTTGTGAAAGATCTTTGCTGCAACATTAAACGACCTGATGTATTAAAAATAAATACACTCACAGGATTATAAAGATGCTCTTTTAGGTACAAATCTTCTTTCAGTCTTGTTCTGATTTGGGAATCATTTAATTTAATCTCTAGCGCCATTTCCTTCATTGCCCCTGATGCTAAGTGCCGTTTTTTTGTTTAATTCAATCGTTTATTAATTCAACTAACGTTAAATGAAGTCAATGGTTTATTAAGAAGTTAAAATTTATTAACAACTTATAAACTGATTGCAGTAAATACCTTTTATCTGCAATGATTGTTTTAGTTTTGCGTTTTATTACATTCCTGTAAATTAAAGGAAATTGACCTTTCTGTATATGAACAAAAATTTTAAGAGACTGATTACCTATGCATTACTTCTTGCAGTGCTGATTTTACTTATAGGCTTTAAGGCAGGATGGTTTTCAGCAAACGCTAAAGCAAAAGTAAAAAATGAATCAGCTCAGGGTGATCCTGATAAACCTCTTCCTGTATCAATTTTTGTAGTTACACCGGGGGGATTGACAGATCGTATTGAAACGACAGGGACTGTTATGGCAAACGAAGAAGTACTTCTAAGTGCTGAAGTAGCGGGAAGAATCACTTCAATAAATTTCACTGAGGGATCCACCGTTACTAAAGGAAGTGTTTTGGTAACAATAAATGATGCTGAACTACTTGCACAACTTGATAAAGTAAAGTACAACCAGAAATTGGCTGAAGAACGTGAACAAAGATCACGAAGCCTGCTTCAGAAGGAAGCTGTTAGTCAGGAAGAATATGATCGTGTATTAACTGATCTGAACACCGTAAAAGCTGAAGGTTCTTTAATAATTGCCCAATTAGAGAAAACCAAAATCGTTGCACCTTTCTCCGGAACTATTGGATTAAGGCAGGTGAGTGAAGGCGCTTTTGTAACACCCGGTCAACGTATTGCTACCTTAACACAGATGCAACCGGTTAAGATTGAATTTTCAATACCTGAGCGTTTTGCACAATCGGTTACTAAAAACAGTAAGGTGCAATTCACACTTGAAGGAAGCAATAAAAACTTTGAAGCAAATGTTTATGCAATAGAACCTTCAATAGATCCAACAACCCGGTCAGTAACTGTAAGAGCACTATATCCGAATAGAAATCTTGAATTAAGACCCGGTAGTTTTACAAGAGTAGAGTTTGAACTCAGTCACATGGAGAACGCTTTACAGGTTCCTGCACAAGCAGTTATACCAGAGCTTGGAGGTTATAAAATATTTAAATATAAAGATGGCCATGCCGAACAGGTGCCAATAGGTGTAGGAATTCGTACAGCCGAGATGGTGCAGGTTACACAGGGTGTTATTAAAGGGGATACTGTTATTACATCGGGTATTCTTCAATTAAGAAGCGGAATGCCGGTAATGGTTTCAAAATTTTCAGAATAATCTTTTATGAGTCTTTCATCTATAAGCATAAAACGCCCGGTGTTGGCAACCGTTATGTCGATTGTCATTGTCCTCTTTGGAGGCATTGGACTTCTATCGACTGGTGTGCGTGAATATCCAAGCGTTGATCCTCCAATAATTACAATTAATACCAGTTATGTTGGGGCAAATGCTGATGTTATTGAATCACAAATTACTGAGCCTCTCGAAGAATCAGTTAATGGTATTGCAGGTATCCGCTCACTTACATCCGTAAGTCGTGATGGGGCTAGTATAATAAGAGTTGAATTTGATTTGGAAGTTGATTTGGAAACTGCTGCTAATGATGTTAGAGATAAAGTATCGAGAGCACTAAGAAATCTTCCTCCCGATACTGACCCTCCAATCGTTTCAAAAGCTGATGCCGATGCCAGTCCTATTATTTTTATAAGTATAAGAAGTGAGCAACGTTCTCTGCTTGAGTTAAGTGAAATTGCTGAAAGAACTTTTAAAGAGAGGCTTCAAACAATTCCCGGTGTTAGTGGAATAGATATTTGGGGTCAACGAAAGTACTCTATGCGTTTATGGATGGATCCTTTTAAGCTTGCAGCTTCTGGCTTAACACCATTGGATGTTAGAAATGCATTAATTAAAGAAAATGTTGAATTACCTTCAGGACGTATTGAAGGAGGTAGCGTTGAACTTACAGTTAGGACAATGGGCCGAATGTCGACTCCTGAAGATTTCAATGAGCTGATACTTCTGCAACAAGGCAATCAGATTGTAAGATTCAGAGACATTGGATATGCTGAACTTGGCGCAGAGAATGACAGATCAATATTACGGATGAACGGTGTACCTATGGTTGGTGATGTAGTCATCCCTCAACCTGGTTCCAATCATATTGAAATAGCTGATGAAGTTTACAAGAGAGTAGAACAGATTAAGAAAGACCTTCCACCTGATATTAAAGTGATCTATGGGTTTGATACTACTTCATACATCAGGGAATCAATTACCGAAGTTGAGCAAACCATCTATCTTGCTTTCTTCCTGGTGGTTTTCATTATATTCCTGTTCCTGCGCGACTGGCGAACAACGCTTATACCTGTCATAGCAATTCCGATATCGCTGATTGGAGCCTTCTTCGTAATGTACCTCATGAATTTCACTATCAATGTACTAACACTATTGGGAATTGTACTTGCAATCGGCTTAGTTGTTGATGATGCTATTGTGGTATTGGAGAACATCTACACTAAGATTGAGAAAGGAATACCGCCCCTTAAAGCGGGGATGGAAGGTGCTGCAGAAATCTTCTTTGCTGTAATAGCAACTACTGTGGTTTTAGCGGCCGTATTTTTGCCGGTTATATTCTTACAAGGTATAACAGGGAGATTATTTAGAGAGTTTGGAATTGTAATGGCCAGCTCTGTCATCATCTCTGCTTTTGTTGCTCTGACACTTACTCCAATGCTTTCAACTAAAATTTTAAAGCATCGCGAAACTCATAGTTGGTTTTACAATAAAACGGAGCCTTTCTTCGTGTGGATTAATAATAAATACGTAAACGGACTCGACTGGTTTTTAAAACATAAATGGGTTGCAATAGCAATCTTTATTGGATCACTGGCAATTATTGTTGGTTTGGGAAGTACTTTGCAATCAGAACTTGCACCTATGGAAGACCGTTCAAGTCTCAGAGTGTCAGCAACAGCTCCTGAAGGTATCACATATGATTACATGGATAATTATATGAATGAGATTACAGCATACTTATTAAAGGAAGTGCCTGAATCACAAGCAATGGTTTCAATAACTTCACCAGGTTTTGGTGCTTCAGGGTCAGTAAACTCAGGATTTGTAAGAATGAAACTGGTAGATCCGGATAAAAGAACCAGATCACAACAAGAAATTGCTGATGATATAGCCATTAAGCTATCGAAATTTAGTACGGCAAAGACCTATGTAATACAGGAACAATCTATTGGAGGTGGAGGAGGTGGTTTGCCTGTTCAGTATGTTATACAGGCACCTAATCTTGAAAAACTTAAAAAGGTGATTCCACTATTCATGGCTGAATTGCAAAAGAGCGATAAATTTCAGTTTGTTGATCTTAACCTTAAATTCAATAAGCCTGAATTAAAAGTTGAGATTAATCGTGAGAAAGCAAGAAATCTTGGTGTATCGGTAATTGATATTGCTCAAACACTTCAATTTGCACTTAGCGGACAACGGTTTGGATACTTTATTATGAATGGTAAACAGTATCAGATCATAGGGCAACTTTCAAAAACATATAGAAGCGAGCCACTTGATTTAAGATCAATCAAAGTGCGAAACAGCCGAAATGAAATGATTCAACTCGATAACCTTGTTACCATTTCTGAAGGGATAAATCCACCACAATTATATCGTTATAACAGGTTTGTTTCAGCTACTTTTTCAGCAAACCCCGCAAAAGGAGTTACAATTGGAGATGGTATTGACGAAATGGACAGAATAGCAGCTAAAGTACTCGATGATTCATTCTCAACATCACTGGCAGGAGCATCAAAAGATTTCGCTGAAAGCTCTTCAAGCTTGATCTTTGCTTTTATATTGGCAATTATACTTATTTACCTGGTACTTTCAGCACAATTTGAGAGTTTCAAAGACCCGTTGATTATCATGTTCACAGTGCCACTTGCACTGGCCGGTGCCATACTTACACTTTGGTATTTCGGTGAAACTCTGAATATCTTCAGTGAAATTGGTATCATTATGCTGGTAGGTCTGGTAACAAAGAATGGAATTTTGATTGTTGAATTTGCAAATCAGAGAAAAGACAATGGGTTAAGCAGGGGAGAAGCAATCAGAGAAGCTTCGGCAAGCAGGTTTAGGCCAATACTCATGACAAGTCTCTCAACTATTCTTGGTGCTCTGCCAATTGCATTAGCATTGGGTGCAGGTTCTGAAAGCAGGGTATCAATGGGTATTGCTATTATTGGAGGATTGACTTTTTCAACAATACTAACACTTTTCGTTATCCCTGCAATGTATGATTATATTTCAGGACGAACAGGTCATATTCTACGTAAAGAAGTAAAAGATGCAGAAGAAGAAATTGAAAAAGAAGGATGGAGGGCAGGAGAATGATTAGTTTAAATAAAAAATACTGGCTTACAGCATTATTCGCTCTGTTCTTAATTTCAGAATCAATGGCACAACTAATGACCTCAGAACAAGCAGTGGCCATTGCACTGGAAAAGAATTATCAGATACGGTTATCAAAGTTAAACGAATCAATCCTTCAAAATAATGTTAGTTTGGGTAATGCCGGCTTTTTGCCTGTCATTGAAGGCACAGCAACCACCAATAACAGCATTATGAATGCACGGCAAGAATATTTAAGCGGTCAGATAAATGAAAAAAACAATGCTAAGTCATCATCATTAAATGCCGGTGTTGGATTTACCTGGACATTCTTCAATGGACTACAGATGTTTACGGGCTATGATATTCTCCGAAAACAACTTGAATCAGGGCAATTAAGTACCAGGCTTGAAATTGAGAATACCATTAGTAGTGTCTTGAGTTTATACTATAACATAGTACAACTTCGTCAGAAAGTAAGTATGTTTGAAGAATCAGTAGCTCTTGGTCGTGCAAGAGCCACAATAGCTGATGATAAACTTGCCATTGGAGCAGGTTCACGGCTTGAATTATTACAGGCACGTGTTGATATGAATGCCGATATATCGGAACTACTCAATCTTAATGATCTTATTACAGAGGCAACTATAAAAATGAATGTATTACTGGCAAGAAGTGCAGATGTGAGTTTTATGGTTGAAGATAGCATAAAACTCATGCCTCCTCCTGAAATCAGTATCTTGCAATCACAGATGCAGGAGAATAATGTTAATCTCCTGATGAATAAAGCTGATCTTGAATTGGCAAAACTCTATCTTAAAAACATTAGAGGAAAGCGTTTTCCTGAATTAGGATTGGATATGGGTTATGATTTCAGTAAACAAAGCAGTGAATCAGGATTCGTTAAATCGGGAAGATCTGACGGGCTGAATTATGGTTTAACTGCAACTCTTCCCATTTTTGATGGGTTTAATAAAAACAGGGAAGAAAAAAATGCACGAATTACTATAGAGAATGCTAATCTTCAATATGAAAGTTATCTGGCTGATATAAATGCAGAACTGCAATCGACCTACAGTATCTATTCAAATAAAATAAAAGCAGTAGAGCTGGAACGCGAGAA
>JBLMZZ010000176.1:0-9520 GCA_050259095.1 Omnitrophica WOR_2 bacterium
GCAGAAGTTACAGTGTATCTCTTGAATTTCTTTTCTTGGTCAGAGGTCATTATGAAAGCTATTTAGAAATTAGTCTGCAAAGGTACATCTAATTTAATTTTGATTATTGATTAAACAGCAAGAGACGCATAACACTGCGCCTCTTGCTGTTCTTTAATTCAAATATGCATTAATTCCGGTTTAAGCAATTTAAGTCTTCATAAGCAATCTTCAGTCGATTGATCATAGTCTTTTGACCTTCATTCAACCATTTCCTTGGATCATAATACTTCTTATTAGGCTTATCTTCACCCTCTGGGTTTCCTATCTGGCTTTGCAGATATCCTTCGTTTTTCTTATAATACTGCATTACACCTTCCCATGTTGCCCACTGTGTGTCAGTGTCAATATTCATCTTAACTACTCCATAACTAACAGCTTCCCTAATTTCTTCATGACTTGAACCTGAACCTCCATGAAATACAAAGCTAACAGGCTTTTCTGCTGTGTTAAAGTGTTTACGGATATAATCCTGTGAATTTTTTAGAATTATTGGTTGTAATTTAACATTACCCGGTTTGTAGACACCATGAACGTTACCAAATGATGCAGCAATAGTAAAATTACTGCTTATTTTACTTAATTCAGCATAAGCATATGCAACATCTTCAGGTTGAGTATATAAGCGAGATGAGTCAACACCTGAATTATCAATACCATCTTCTTCACCACCTGTAACACCTAGTTCAAGTTCAAGTGTCATACCTATTTTGCTCATACGTTCAAGATACTTCTTACAGATGCTTATATTTTCTTTAAGAGGTTCTTCAGATAGATCAAGCATATGAGAACTAAAAAGCGGTTTTCCGTTAGCAGCAAAATGTTTTTCGCCTTCTTCAAGTAGTCCATCAATCCATGGTAATAACTTATGTGCAGCATGATCGGTATGAATGATTACAGGAATTCCATACTGTTCTGCAAGCAAATGAATATGCCTTGCGCCAGAAATTGCACCGGCGATTGCTGCTTTTTCACCATCATTACTTAGAAATTTACCGGCATAGAAATGTGCACCTCCATTTGAAAACTGAATTATTATTGGTGAATTAACCTCCCTGGCAGCTTCTAAAAGTGCATTAACTGAATCACTTCCAACTGCATTCACTGCAGGTATTGCAAAACCATTTTCACGAGCTATTCTAAACACTTCTTTCATGTCGTTGCCTGCGACTACTCCTGGTTTCACTTTATCAAAAATACGTTCTGACATAACTAATACTTTTTAAGATTGAAAAGGATTGACTTATCTTCGCAAAGATAAACAACTTAGCACTATGGTAGTTCATATTATTATAGACCATATGTTGGGTTCTATCGTTAACACACAGATTATATGTCGTTTGAATTAAAAATAAGAGAGCTTATAGCTGATAATTATTCTGGTTCAGCTGCTATTTTGGATAAACTAATTAAGAGCATCCTAACTTATATAAATAGCCGCGATATCAATACATTATTTCTTCGTGAAAGTCTGGAAAAGGTTTCTCTAAGATTCCCTGAGCTTGCTGTATTGCATCATTTTATGCAGCACTTTTTTGATTTCCTGGATCATCTTGATACATCCGATCTTACAAATTCAAAGAAAAAAACAAAAATTGAATTCTTTATAGCAGAATATACCCGGGAATGGGATGAAAATATTGACCTTGCTGCCGGTAAGATGGCCCGATTAGTTCAATTTTATGATAAGCGAATACTATTACATAGCAATAGTTCAACATTGCATATACTTTTTAAACATTTAGCTGCAAGAAAGATTTACCCATCAGTTTATCAAACGATGTCGGGTCCTGTTTTTGAAGGAAAGATTCAAGCAGGAATACTTGCTGATCTCGGTTGTACTGTTCATTTCATTAATGAAGCAGCAGTTGGACGTTTCATTAATGAAGTTGATTTTGCAGTAGTGGGAGCTGATAATGTTTTTACAGATGGGTTTACCAATAAAGTTGGAACTTATCCAATAGCACTTGTTTGCAAAGAAGCTCAGAAACCTTTGTATGTTATATGCGATTCGCGTAAACGGTCACCGGTAGATTATAAGAGCCGTCATTATGCAAGTTATGAAAATGAAGCTCCTGCCAATGAGTTATGGCCAAAAGCACCCGAAGCAATTAAACCGGTAAATTATTATTTTGAATTTACTCCTAATAACTTAGTAACGGCATATTTTTTCGAAGATAGTTGGATAAACCTGGCTAAGGGAGAGGAAATATGATCGGTTAACTTAATTATTCCGATATGTTTAATCTCTCCAAAATAAATGCCAGTTCAAAAGCTGTTTCCTTTAATTGGTCAAACCGGCCTGTAGCTCCTCCATGTCCTGATTCCATATTAGTCCTAAGTAATAAGAGATTGTCGTCAGTTTTAAACTCCCTTAGTTTGGCAACGTATTTAGCTGGTTCATGATAACCTACTTGTGAATCATTTAAACCGGCAGTAACCAACATATTTGGATAATTATATGATCCAATGTTATCATAAGGTGAGTATGAAAGCATGTAATCATAATATTCCTTAATATTGGGGTTTCCCCACTCCTCATATTCCTGAACTGTTAAGGGAAGTGTTGGATCAAGCATTGTGTTGATCACGTCAACAAAAGGAACGACTGCAACCACTGTATGAAAAAGATCAGGACGCATGTTTGCAACTGCAGTTACCAGCAAACCTCCTGCGCTTCCTCCCATGATTGATAGTTTCCCGGCCGAAGTGTATCCATCCGATATTAGTTGTTCACTACAAGCAATAAAATCGTTGAAAGTATTTTTCTTATTCAATAGTTTACCATCTTCATACCATTGTTCTCCCAGTTCACTTCCTCCTCTAACCTGAGCAATTGCCAAAACAAAGCCCCTATTTACCAGGCTATAGAAATGAGAAAAGAATCTTGCATCGGAAGTTTCACCGTAAGCACCATAAGCATATAATAATGCCGGATTATTGCCATTTATGTGAAGTCCGTTTTTATATAATATTGACATTGGTACTTTGGTACCATCAAATGCAGTGGCATATATGCGTTTTACAGTATAATCATCTGGATTAAAGCCACCTGGAATCTCAGTATTTTTAATTACTTCGCTTATGCCTTCTATAGGTTCATATTCGTATATTGTGCATGGTCTGTTAAGCGAAACATAACTATAACGTAGTTCGTTTGAATTGTAATCAGGTAATGGAATTATTCCCACTGAATATACCGGTTCAGGAAAACTTATATGTTTCTCATAAATTTCTGATAAACCTCTTACGATAATTTCAATCAGCCCATTTTTCCTAACCTGAATCGCATAAAAATCGTCGTAAATATCTAAGAAATCAACTAAAGTATCCTTATCATGATGGAGTACTTCTTTCCAATTGGTTATATCTTCATAACCTGAAAGTGGTGCTTCATAGACTTTACCATTCAAGTTCTTTTTATCTTTATATTGAATAAAAAATTTTTCTCTGTGATGATAAACCCCATAATCAACATCTTTAACACGTGGTAGAAACGTTTTAAAGTTATCATATGGCGTATTAGCATTCAGAAGCAGATACTCTGTGGTAGTGAAGCTTGAAGATGAAATGAAAATGAAATCATCGGTTTTGCTTTTTTGAAGATTAACGATGAAAAGTTCATCATTTTCTTTAAAAACTTCAACTCCTGATACAGTTCCAAATACATCATAACGAACTACTCTCCATGGACGCAATGAATCATTACTTATCGTGCAGAAAATAGTACGATTGTCATTAGCCCAAACAGCATCTTGTACCTTTGATATTTCAAAACCTTTAATGTCGATGCCTGTGATAAGATCCCTTACTTTTAAGGTAAATTCAGCATATGAACCTGTTTCATTTGAAAGGTAAGTAGCGAAACGGTTATCCGGACTAACTTCATAATCAGCAAATAAGAAAGTTGATTTACCTTTTGCCAGTTCATTCACATCAAATATTATTTCTTCGGGAGCTGATAATGATTCCTTTTTACGGCAATAGTATTTATATTGATTTTCCTTAGTTGTCCTTGAATAATAGTAATAACCATTATAAAAAACGGGAGCGGTTTGATCTTCTTCCTTTATACGTGACTTTAATTCATTAAATATTAGTTGCTGAAGGCTTTTTGTATGATTAGTTACTATATCAGCATATTGATTCTCAGCATTAAGATATGAGAGAACTAGTGAATTAGAACGATCCTTTAACCATGAATAATCATCATTTCTGATTGTGTTAAATTTACTAAACCTCTCAGTTTTTTTGAAAGCAACAGGAGGTGCCTGGAATTGTGATTGTCCGGGTACCACATAATTTGTAAGAAGATTTCCTGATACGAGTCCTAATGTTGTAGCGGGAACAAAGTGCAAATTATTATTTGTCATTTATCTTAGATGATTTAAAGTACTGTCATTGATCGAGTTGCAAAATTAGTCATTTTAACAATATGGAAATCAAGCAAATGTGCAAATAGTGTAAAATAGTATTAAGATTATGAAACTTATAAAGACATAGCAAATGTTATACCAAAGTAGTGATAATCAAAGTGATCAGCTTAAAAATGAATATGTTAGCATTTCTCAGACCAATTAATAACTTCACTACCTTTGCATGCTAAAAAATTAATAATGACTGCAATGAAAAGATTTTCAGGTGATAGATCTGAAAAAAAAGGCCCTTTCAAAAGAAGTTCTGATAGTAACTCAGGCAAATCGTACAGAAAGCCATCAGAAAGATCTGAAGAAAAAGGTGAAGGAAATAGATCTCATTTTCGAAAAGATTCTAGTAGTGAGAAGCCATATAATAAGGGTGAGCGGTCTTTTGCAAAGCCTTGGAAAAAGAAAGAGGACGGGAAGGACAGTCCATGGAAACCAAGAAGTGAATCTTCTGACAGACCAAATAGGGAAGGGAATAGTGCTCCCTGGAAGAAGAGAGAAGTTTCAGGTGACACACCTGGAAGGAGTAAACCATGGGAACGTAAAAGTGATTCGGATGATCGGAATATAAGAAGTGATTCGGAAAGACGACCCTATAAAAGACGCGACGAATCAGATGATAAGAATGTTAGAAGTGATTCAGAAAGAAGGCCATATAAGAGACGTGAGGAAACAGATGATCGTAATGTGAGAAGTGATTCAGAAAGAAGACCCTATAAAAGACGTGATGAATCAGATGATAAGAATGTAAGAAGTGATTCGGAAAGAAGGCCATATAAAAGACGTGAGGATTCAGAAGATCGTAATGTAAGAAGTGATTCGGAAAGACGACCATATAAAAGACGTGATGAATCAAGTGCAAGGCCATGGCATAAACCTGAAGCATCTGATGATAGGAGAAAAAGGGATGACTCTGCACCTTCATACAACAGAAGGCCACAATCAAGAGATGATAAGCCAAGGGAAAATGGTCATGATTCTGGAGACAGACCTTACAGGAAGAGAGAAGATTCAGGTGATAGACCTTACCATAAGAGAGAAGAATCCGGCGATAGACCCTATCGGAAAAGAGAAGAATCTTCAGACAGATACCCAAAAAGGACAGATTCAAATGACAGGCCATACAGTCGTAATAAAGAAGACAATCACGGATCATTTGAAAGAAGAGAACATTCAGATAGTAGATCAGGTTCCGGAAGAGAAGAGTCACCAAAAAGAGAATTCCGCAGGCCATCGAATCCAGATGAAAAGTATAAAAGAGATGATTCCCAGTATAAGCCGGGTAAATCAAGAATAAAAGGCGATAGCAAGTTCAGTCAGCGACGTACAAAGTCAACAGAAAATGATGATGGATTGACCCGATTGAATAAATATATTGCAAATGCAGGTATCTGTTCAAGAAGAGAAGCCGATGAAATGATTGAAGCAGGTGCTGTAACAGTCAATGGTAAGGTAGTAACTGAACTTGGCACTAAAGTAGGGCCTGATGACAAAGTTCAAATAGGTAATGACACGTTAAATCCACAAAAAAAAGTCTATTTATTACTTAATAAACCGAAAGGTTATATAACAACGGTTGAAGATCCTCAGGAACGTGATACTGTTATGATGCTCGTAAAAGATGCATGCCGTGAAAGAGTATATCCAGTAGGAAGGCTTGATAGAAATACTTCGGGACTTTTACTTATGACAAATGACGGAGATTTGGCAAAAAAACTGACTCACCCTTCTCATAAGGTAAGGAAGATTTATCAAGTTGAAGTGAACCGTGCCTTTAATAAAGGCGATATGCTCAAAATGACCGAAGGGATTGAGTTGGAAGATGGTTTAATGACCGTGGATGAAATTGCTTATACAGGCTCAGGAGAAGATAAAAAAGTTCTTGGAGTAATTATTCATTCTGGTAAAAATCGGGTTGTTCGCAGAATGTTTGAAGCACTCGATTATGAAGTTTTAAAACTTGACAGAGTAGCTTTTGCAAATCTTACTAAAAAGGATTTACCGCGTGGTCGCTGGAGATTTCTCGAAGAAAGTGAAGTTAATGTTTTAAAAATGTTATAATTATGTATTTAGTCTGATTAATCATCAGAGAAATATTCAAATATTTAAAAAGAAGGCTGTCTCAAAAAGGCAGTCTTTTCTTTTTATGCGTCTTTTATATCATTCCTTAATTTTAGTACTATATTTGTTGATGATTCATTAAGAGATACTCTATGGTTACTCTAGGGTTACTCTACAGTTTCTATACAAATACTCTAGGCTTATGATAGAGTAACTCTAGGATATATCTACTCTAACTGTACTGTAAGTAATAATGAAATACTATGTCTATATTAAAAAAATATTTATTCCAGCCTTATTAGACGTTAATTTGGGTTTTTGATTCGCTACTATTAACGATTACAAAGTAATTTCAACTTCAATTTATTTATATATGTAATGCACACTTAAAATGAGGCCTGTCCTTTTTGAAGCAACCTCTTTTTTTATTGGTCCAACTTGTCTGCGTAATTTTCAGTGTTAGATTGAAAAATATCTTTGTCTATCGGACCAGACTTTTTCAAATATAAAAACATAGATATATTAGTATTGCTAATCAATTATCATTCAATGAAGTATTGATTTTATTGTTGATTTTGTTCAACATCTCTCCATTTATTAGACAAAATCTATGTCTTACCAGTACGTATAAATACGTATCACTTCTTAAGCCAAGAGGGTGTAAAAAGTAGTATTAAAACGTATTGCACTACCGTTCACTTCGAAATAAATTTGTAACTGTCAAATAAGACATTTTGACTCCCTATAATAGATGCGCGAATTTCCGGGGGGATAGTCTCACATCAGCTTTCTTTATAGGAGTTAGGCACTTTCAGTTATCTGAGGGAGTATATCCCTTTGATACCTGAATATATCAAAGGGAAGCGAATATGCATGTTTCAGTAGATATATAAAATTGAGTAGCAATTTTCATTGTAACAACATTGCCATTTAACATAAGTAATCATGAAAAAATTTTTACTTTATTCAGGAAAAAGAGTTACTGATAAGGCAGGCAAATTAGTATTCGCCCTGCTATTGTCATTTTTATCTTTCGGTACTATGCTGGAAGTAAATGCTCAGTGTTCTATTAACCAAACTGCAAACTGTCCAACAGGTCCTATTACAGACTGTGCAGATGAAAATGTGGGCGGAGTTATAGGTTCAACGATATCATGGTCTCCACCTGATTTTGAACTTGACTGTGGTGGTAGTACAGGAGGATATTTATGGGTAATGCAATTCTTGTTACCTGAAAGTCAAAGTAATTGTTGGTTATACAATAAAGTTCAAAGAATTGGTACTTCAGGCGGGCTGTTAAGACTTAATCAATCAACAGGCACTGGATTACCATCCTTTGTTTCCCCTGCTTTCTTATTTGCCGGAAGCACACAGTGTGGCATGGATGTAATAGCTGATCAAGCACTTACTATGCGAGTTTATTACGCCGATAATAATGGTAATCCCATAGGAAGTCCTGTTGCAACAGTAAATGTACCGAAAAGTACTTCTTTACAATCTCCTACTTTCACATTAGCTGCGCCTGCTGTAACGGGTTATTATCGATTGTTTTTTGACTTTCAAGGTTTAACAAACAATAAGAGTTATATTGATAACCTGATGATCGATGCTCTTATTAGTGGAGCTTCCTGTACTGGTGATATCGATTTCTATACCACTGTAACGGTAACTCCTCCAATTACTGCACCCATTAATCACTTAGGTACATTTTTTCCAGCCGGCCAATATACGGTTACTTATACTGCTTATTATAATTTAGCTGGTGTAATAACTTCACAAAGTTGTTCTTTCAATGTTAATATAAACAAAGTAGAATCATCGGCTTCAACAACTCCCGCTGATTGTGGATTAACCAATGGTAGTATTATTCTAAGTGCAACATCAACTCCTGCTGCAACAAGTTATGAATATTCACTTCAAAATGGTACATGGACAACTTTTAGTCCTCCGGCAACTATATCTGATCTCACAGACGGAACATATAGTGTAAATGTAAGGGCTAATTTTACTCCGGGAGGTTATTGCTATATACAAACACCTCTTTCAGTAACAGTTGCAAAGAATATTGACAACACTCATCCTGAAATAACATGCCCTACAACGCTTAATCTTATAGGATGTGATGTTAGTGCAATTACCGTTGCTAATTCAGGTTTGGTTTATTCTTCAAACACAACAAATATATCACTCAGTCAATTTACGGCTGCAGGTGCTTCGGCAACTGATGCTTGTGGAGTAGTATCTTATTCTTATCGTGATTCTCAATCAGGTACTTGTCCTATTGTTGTTACAAGGACATATACAGTTACTGATAATTCTGGTAACTCTTCAAGCTGTAATCAAACTATTAACATTAACCATACACAACCTCCACATCAGGTAGGTGGACCTGTTTCAATTGCCAGTACTGTTTCATGTATTAGTTTAGTAGTAACTCCTACATTACCTGTTGTTCAGGATTATTGTGGCAACACTATTACTCCGGCAACACCTGTTATTGGGGGTACTTATGATGGGTGCGAAGGTACAAAGACCTATAGTTATACTTATACTGATTGTGCCGGATTGACTTATAACTGGGTATACACTTATACTATTGAGCGGGAAGACTTCACGATGCCAGCTAATACTGGTATTACAGTAGCTTGTGAAGCACTGGCTGTTACTCCAACAGCTCCTGTAGTTACAGACAATTGTGGTGGAAACATAACTCCAACAGGTCCAACGACAGGAGGTACATATAATGGATGTGAAGGAACCAAGACATACACTTATCATTATGCTGATTGCGAAGGCAATAACCATGATTGGGTATACACTTATACCATTGAGCGTTTGGATTTCACGATGCCAGATGATGATGGTGAAACAGTAGCTTGTGAAGCACTGGCCGTTACTCCTACTGCTCCTGTAGTTACAGACAATTGTGGTGGAACAATTACACCAACTGGTCCAACAACCGGTGGTACTTATACTGGATGTGAAGGAACAAAGAC
>JBLMZZ010000177.1:0-11264 GCA_050259095.1 Omnitrophica WOR_2 bacterium
AGCTTCATTAAAGATTATAAAGGATGAATTATCACGAATGAGTCATAAAGAACTCACCGGTGTCATTTCATCTTTGCTTAAATTCAGAAAAGAAAATAAAGAATTCGTTACTTATCTTTTATTTGATTCAAAAGATGAAGCTGAATTTATAAAAAGCATTAAAGCTGAGATGGATGCAGCTATGGAACCTGTTACCAGGTATAACGTTAGACCAATGATTAAACTTATCAGAAAAACCTTGCGTAATACCCGTAAAGCCATTAAGTTCTCATCGGAAAAGGAAACATCCATACAGTTACTCATGCATTTTTGTTCTATTATCAAAGCTAAAAACCTACCTGTAACAAGATTTAAATCTCTTAACTTAATGTGGGATAGATGTATATTGAATATCAATAAAGATATACTGTCTTTACATGAGGATCTGCGCTACGATTATGGAGTTGAACTTAAAGCACTCATTGAAGATTGATTAGCTTTACTGCTTAAAGTTCAAAATAGAGCGCCGTGGCATAAAAATACTATTTTTGCGCTCTAATTCAAGAAAATGAAAAGATCAATAATCCTCGGATTCACTTTGTTAAGCATCATGTATGTTAAAGCCCAAAATCTTCAGCTTCATTATGATTTTGGCGAAGAACGCAAATATCTCACTTCAACTTTTGAGTACTTCAACCATGATAATTTAGGTAACACATTTCTGTTTGTTGATATGGATTATGGAGCTGGTGATGTTAAAGGTGTAAGTTCGGCTTACTGGGAAGTTTCGAGGAGTTTTATAATTTGCAAAAGTCCGTTTGCAGCTCATATAGAATACAATGGAGGTTTTCTTCAATGGAAGCAGGATGCATTTCAGGGAGTAGTTCAGTTTGATGATGCATGGCTTGCTGGTGCTGAATACAATTATAACAGCGAAGATTTCTCAAGAGGTTACACATTAATGCTGCTTTATAAAAACATTAGAAATAAACAGGATCTTTCATTTCAGGTAACCGGTGTATGGTATCTTAATTTCCTGAAGAATAAAATGACCTTTTCGGGGTTCGCCGACTTTTGGAGAGAAGACAATATATTCATGGAAAACAACCTGCAGTTGGAAAGAAAGTTTATTTTCCTCACCGAGCCACAGATATGGTATAATTTCATGCCGCATTTTTCGGCAGGTAGTGAGATTGAACTGAGTAATAACTTTGCCGGCGTTAAAGGCTTTCAGGTTAATCCTACATTAGCTGTTAAATGGACAATTAAGTAATCTTTAACGAGACCTCTAACTGAACTGTAACATTTAAAGATTACTTTTTTAGAAAATGTACTTATGGAATTACAAAGTGATTACCTTTTAAAGATTGTTGAGACGAGAATGCCCTATGGAAAATACAAAGGACTACTACTGGTTGATTTGCCGGTTTCTTACCTTGAATGGTTTCAACGCAAAGGATTCCCGGAGGGCAAGTTGGGTGAGTGGTTACAAACTTTGTATGAGATCAAGCTTAATGGACTGGAATATCTCTTAACACCTTTAAGAAAATAGCTTTTGTATTTACTTATTCATCAGTTCCTGCAGATAGTGTGAACCTATCTGGAATTCCTTCTTCAGACTATTTATTTTATTAATAATCTCAGGATCGGGAAGAAGTTGCTTTTTAGCTTGAGAAGATTTCTTTTTCACTGCAGAAATAATCAGGTTCTTAGGAGTATGCTCCGATGCAATGAATTCAGCAATGTTTGTTTTGTATCCATAAGCTTCTAATATCAGTGCCCTGATTGTATCTGTTAGAATTTCTGCTTGTCGCTCAGCTAATATGCCATATTGTGTGATTTCTGATAACAGTCCGTCTGTTTGCATTTCTCTTCTAACCTGTTTGTGGCAACAAGGAGAACACACAATAACTTCTGCACCTCCCTTTATGCCCCGGTAAATTGCTTCATCGGTAGCAGTATCACATGCATGCAACGCAATCAAGACATCAACTGCCGGCAATTCAGCAGTTTCGATGGTACCCTCCTTAAAATTCAAACCCTCATAACCAACAGATTGAGCAATTACATTACTCTGATCTACGAGTTCTTTTCTTAATTCAATACCGGTCATTTCAACCTGCTTTTTCATACGGGTTGTCAAGTAATCATACATTGCAAATGTTAAATAACCTTTCCCTGCACCCATATCGGCAACATGCACCATATCAGGAAGGGTAACATCTTTAATAATGCCGTCAACTATTTCGACATACTTATTTATTTGCCTGAATTTATCTTGCATGTCGGGCTTGATCTTACCATCCTGGCTAATCACCCCTAATGCTACTAAGTATGAATTGTTTTCAGTGTTTACCAGACGCTGTTTCAATTTATCATGTTGGAGTGCGGGGGCTTTGGTAATAGAAGCCTGCTTTTTAAGAAGTGTTGAATTTCCTTTTTTATTTATCAGAAACTGATAATCGTTTTCGGTAGTAGCAAGAAATCCCTGTGTAAAATTCTCTTCAAGCAACCTTGAAACTTCAATAGTGGCATCTTTTAATTCAAAATTACGGGTGATGTCTTTAGTAGTGTGCCGATATGTGAATGAAAGCATCAAACGGTCTTTAATCATAACCGGTTTAGCAAAAACATTATTCAGATCAGATGAAGGCACTCTTTTATTACTCAGAGTAAGCTTTATAAACACGCCTGAATTAGTGCTTTGCTCGAGAGTGTCAATAAAGTTGCTGATATTATTTGAAGAGTCATTCATGCTGATCGGGTTTCTTTATAAAACAACAAAAATACGCTAAAAGGTTGATCTTTCTCCAAAGAGTCTTCTTGCGCTGTAAATTCAAATGTTGAATGCATCAAACTTAGGTGAGTTGACGGCTGTAAATGTGGTAGGATTAAGCGGAGGGAACTCAATGAAACTTAATCCTGAAACATTCCTTACCAGGTAGGTACTCTTCAAATTAATCATTCTTTGTGGAGCTGGCGGGAATGTGCCCGTTAGCATCCATGTTTATGTAAATCAATTAGTTGAAATTTATCTATTCTGTCTATTAGACAGGTCATAATGTTAGCATGTATCTGAAATATTATTTTCCTCAAGATAAATCACTTCAAATTTTCAATCAATTTATTAAAGCTAAATCCTATTCCATTATAATTTGGTTCCAAAATCACAGATTTTACGATAGCTTTACCAAGTCCTGGTCTTAACTCTTTTTTAATTTGGAAATCATTCAAGTCTTTCTTTTCTTCAACATCCTTAGTTATTTTTCTAATTAAATCAAGGACATCTGTTTCAGTCTTGCAAATCTTTTTAAGTGGGATTAAAATATAACGTTTGACGCTATGGCAAGTGCGGGAATAAATTGTTGCTCAACTGTCTGCCAACACAAATGTATATATAGTATTCAAATATTTCAACGTACACGCAACCCCGCATTTGCAATAGCGTTTGTTGTAGCCAGTTTTTCTTTATAGTTCACTCATTATCAATTCTAAATCGGCTAAATCATGAGCTTCTGAATACATTGTGTCGTATCCAAACGGTTTAATTTCTTTGTCATACTTTGTAACCAAGTTTTTGTAGTATTCATCGTAGTCATCAATCTCGTCTGTTAAAGTCAGATAATGGTATTGAATGTTCAAAAAACTCGCAAAGTTAGTTGAGTGTACAAAAAATCTTTCTTCACCAGGTGAAAGCCAAATAATAGGGTATTCTCCTGTCGGGTATTTCTTGCCAATGTAAAATGCCCATGTTTCAGAGTCAACACCAGACATACCAAAGATTAACAATTTGTGTGATTCAAGGACATTGCCTATATGAGCATAATCGTTGGTAATACTTTCAACTGTAAATGTTCCATTGCTATTAATTAAAGGGAAAATCTCTAATGCATTTCCTGAAGATATATACAACGAATCAGCAATTTTCTTTTTAAAGTCAATGTAACTTTTAGGCAAATCTACATTGAACTGTTCTTTAAACTTAGTCAGTTCTTGTTCTGTAATTGGCTTTGAAAACTCGATATTTTCTTCTTCAATATTAAAGTCAATCTTCATTATTCTGTTTTTTTCAATTGGCTACAACTAAAGTCTTTATCTACCTTTTTAAGGTTAGAATCTGAATATTCTCTGAATTTATGTGGATTGGTTTTTGTAATCAAAAGTGAAGGAAGTATATTATCTGCTTTTTCACCATTAATGCTATGCCATGATAAAACTTCATTATCAAAGTGTCCAATTTCACCAACCCCTGTAATGATTGCTGAATCATTTTTAGATGCCCATCCGGCTAGATTCTGAAAGTTCTTTCTAATAACATCTGCTAATGGCTCCGACCATCCATAATCCAATACGTAAATAAAAAAACCTCTTTTTGCTTCAGGTGAGAGAATTTCTAGACTGTGAATCATTAATCCCATAATAGCATTACAGTTAAAGATATTTATTTTGTTAAGTGCCATAAAAATGCGTCCCCACGCCTAAAAAACCTCCAGACAAAAACAGACAAAATAGACCAACTTTTTACTTTATCAAACTCCCTGTAAACTAGAGTTTTCAAGGACTTTGTGGAGCTGGCGGGAGTCGAACCCGCGTCCAAACAAGCAGCAATAGTGCTTTCTACATGTTTAGCTTTCTATTGATTGTCGGGCAAAGAATGGGAAAAAGCCACCCTAACTTTACCTTATCACTTTTGGTTTTCGAATAGGCACCAGAGCCTTACCTATCTTATCATGACATTTGTGATGCTCTTACCGAAACGCAGTCATGCGAAGCTTCCCGGAGAGCAGAAAGCGGCTTAATCCTTGATTAAGCGGCTAACGCGTAATTATAATCGTTGCCAGTTATTGGCTCTGTGAATTGGGATTTACGGGTCACACTCACAACACCCGACATGCTTACATTACCACTTCCTTGCTGTCAATACCAGTCAGCCCCTTGGGTATGTATCTAATCGCAAAATTACAAAAAATATGCCAATTCTACTAGCTAAACTTTATAATGTCATCTGCTGTAATCACATTGTCGCACAGAATTGCCAGTCGCTCCACTACATTGTGAAGTTCACGTATATTACCTGTCCACTGTTTCTGCTGTAACTGTAATAAGGCGTCATCAGTAAAAGTCATTAGTGGTTTCCCGTTGTTTTGACAGATATCAGCAATAAAATGGTTCGCCAGTAAAGGAATGTCGTCAGGCCTTTCGTTCAAAGTGGGTACATGAATTAATATCACACTTAATCGATGGTAAAGGTCTTCCCTGAAATTCTTATTTTCAATTTCTTGCCTTAGATCTTTATTTGTGGCTGCTACAATTCTTACATCAACCGGTATATCTTTCTCACCACCAACACGCATAATCTTATTCTCTTGGAGTGCCCGCAGTACTTTTGCTTGTGCTGCAAGGCTCATATCACCAATTTCATCAAGGAACAAGGTGCCTCCGCTAGCCTGCTCAAAATCACCTTTCCGCTGTTTAATAGCAGAAGTGAATGATCCTTTTTCATGCCCAAAGAGTACACTTTCAATAAGTTCACCCGGAATAGCTGCGCAATTAACTTCAACAAATGGTCCTGTTGCACGGTTGCTTAATTCATGTAACCATCGGGCCACTAGTTCTTTACCTGTGCCATTACTTCCGGTAATCATAACTCTTGCATCGGTAGGAGCAACTCTTTCAATCATTGTTCGTATTTGCTGCATTGGTTTTGATTCACCAATCATCTCATACGTTTTACTAACCTTGCGCTTAAGGGTTCTGGTTTCTTTAACAAGTGTTGATTTCTCCATTGCATTCCTGATCGTGATCAACAACCTGTTCAAATCAAGCGGTTTTGCTATGAAATCGTATGCTCCCCGTTTAATGGCTTCAACAGCAGTCTCAATATTTCCATGCCCCGAAATCATTACAACAGGAGTATCATAGTTAATAAGTAACTGATCAAGAACTTCCATTCCATCCATTTGTGGCATTTTAATGTCGCAAAGAATCACATCATATTTTTCATTTGATGCTTTTTGTAAACCGGTAGGTCCATCAGGAGCATCATCTATTTGATATCCTTCATACTCAAGTATCTCTCTAAGAGTGCTTCGGATACTACGTTCATCATCAATTACCAGAATTCTTGCCATTTCGATCAGTCCTTTGAATTTTAACCTTTATAGAATAACCATTTCCATAACTCACCATACGATACCTTCTTACCATACATCAGAATACCTGTCCTGTATATGCGACCTGCCATCCAAACAGCAGCAACAAATGATACTGTCAATATAGCCATTGATAGTGCAAGCTGCCAATAAGGTACTCCAAATGGAATGCGTACCATCATTATGATGGGTGATGTAAATGGTATCATTGAAAACCAAAAAGCAATAGGGCCGTCTGGATTGCTCAAAACAAACTGAGCCATGATGATTGATAGTATCAATGGCACTGTTACCGGCATCATGAATTGCTGTGTGTCGGTTTCATTATCAACTGCAGCTCCAATTGCGGCAAACATTGCTCCATATAACAGGTATCCAGCAAGGAAATAGAATAGGAATGAAAAGATCATTACCCCATAATTAATAGTTCCAAGTGCCTCAACAATAACAGATGTCATGCTTTGAGGCGCTTCTTCCTGCTGGGGGACATTAACCTTATCAACACCGGCAGGTAGCTTTGTATCCTGATTAAATATTTCTGTTTGTTGCTTGTTCTTTAATGTATCAGGCATTGAAGACTGAAATACTGTTACTATAAGCAGTGTAAGCACTACCCATAAAAGAAACTGTGTTAGTCCAACCAATGCTACTCCTACAATCTTACCCATCATGAGCTGGAATGGTTTAACCGACGAGATGATCACTTCAACAATCCTGCTCACTTTTTCTTCAATCACACCTCTCATTACCTGTGCTCCAAAAAGGAAAATGAAGAAATAGATCATTATTCCCGCAAACATTCCCACACCCATACTTGCTTCAGCATAGCTTTTTTGTTCTTTGCCTTCTTCTTTTATCTGTATTGATGTGAGGTTTATTTCAGTGTGGATATTCTTAAATATCTCACTGCTTCTGATACTTTCAGGAGTGATTGAATCACCAGGTAAGTTTAGTGCCTCAGGATTATTCTTGTTAATCTCTTTAAAGATTTCAGCACTTAGCTTTTGCTGTTCAACTTCTTTAGTCATAACATTATTAATGTAACCTTTAAGGTCAACACTAACTTGTTTGCGACTGTAGATCATTGCCGATGTTGGAATAGCTGTGGTTGTGCGTGGAATGTAAAGTAACGCATACCCTCCCTGATCAGCGAGTGACTTTTTACCAGTTTCAAGATCTGTATAAATGTTTTGGAATTCGAATCTGTCGGAGTTCTCAAACTTATCCTGAAACCAACCTGTTTCATCAATAATCAACACCTTTTTTGTTTCGTCTGTCATTTGTGACAGAATAACCGGAACAATAAAGAGGGCAGCCATGAGGATTGGTCCAAGGATTGTCATTACGATAAATGATTTTTTCTGGACTCTTGATAAGTATTCGCGCTTTATAACTAGTAGTATTTTATTCATGGCCGTTTAGTTGTTAAATGCATGATTAGTAACTGAAGAACTTTCAGCATAGGGCGCTGCAGCTTGTACAGTCTGAATAAAGATCTCATTCATGGTTGGTATGATCTCATTAAAGGAATGTATAGTAATATGTGGCAGCAGAGAAGCGAGGAGGTCATTTGGATTGCTATCCTTTATCAACCTAACTACACTATTAAAACCATCTTCAGTGTTCTCGTATTTTATTAATTCAGCTCCTGCCGGAAGGTAAGCTTCAATAGTCCGGTCAGGCTGACTGTGTACAACTGAAAATGTGTTTGTTTTGTATTTATTCTTGATGTCTCTAACGCTACCATCCAATATCTTATGCGAATTATTTATTAATGCAATATTGTCACAAAGCTCTTCCACCGATTCCATGTTGTGTGTTGAGAATATAATAGTACTGCCTTTTCGCTGCATGTCGAGAATCTCTTCTTTCAGTAGGTTCACGTTAATCGGGTCAAATCCACTGAAAGGTTCATCAAATATCAACAGATCAGGCTCATGGATAATAGTCACTATAAACTGAACCTTTTGCTGCATCCCTTTTGACAGCTCTTCAACTTTTCTGTTCCACCATGCTTGGATTTCGAACTTTTCAAACAGCACCTTTAGTTTACGTAATGCATCTGACTTGCTAACACCTTTTAGTTGAGCAAGGTATAATGCCTGTTCTCCAACCTTCATTTTCTTATATAGCCCTCTCTCTTCCGGCAAATAACCGATTTGCTCAATATGTTTTGGTGAGAGCTTTTGATTATTGAAGAAGAGTTCTCCTTCATCGGGACCAGTTATCTGGTTGATTATCCTAATAAATGAGGTTTTACCTGCTCCGTTTGGACCTAATAATCCAAAGATACTTTGTCGTGGAATATCAATACTAACGTTGGTGAGTGCTGTGTGATTAGCATATCTTTTAGTAACATTCCTGGCAGAAAAGATGATCATATAAATGGTGTTAGTTGTGCAATGGTATACAAAAAGGGGATTGAATGTCAAAATCATTAATCCCCTTTATCTTAATTTTCTTCTTTACTCTGAAAATGACATCAGACAAAATTATTGAAAATACTCTTTCATTCTGTCAAAGAATGACCTGTCTTTTGCTGAAGGATTTGGTTTGAAATTTTCAGCACTTTTCAGTTTCTCCAATAGCTCCTGTTCCTGATGAGTAAGCGTTTTAGGTGTCCATACATTGATATTTATAAGTTGATCACCTCTTTCATATCCATTCAAAGAAGGAATGCCTTTGCCTTTTAATCTGAGCACTTTACCTCCTTGTGTTCCAGGCTCGATCTTTATTCTCACCTTTCCTTCAATGGTTGGAACTTCAACGGAAGTGCCCAAAGCAGCATCAGGGAAACTTATGTAATGATCATAGAGAATATTCGTTCCATCACGTGTTAATTCAGGATCAGGTATTTCTTCAATTTGTACAATTAAGTTACCGGGAACTCCTCCTCTTGGAGCGGCATTTCCTTTACCACCAACGGAGAGTTGTATACCATCAGTTACACCTGCAGGTATATTCAGACTAATAACTTCCTCATTCTTAACAGTGCCGCTTCCGCTACATGTATTACATTTATGGGTAATAGTGCGTCCTTCGCCACCGCAATAGGGACAAGTTGAAGATGTTTGCATTTGTCCGAGGAAGGTATTGGTAACCCGGGTTATCTGCCCTGTTCCATGACAATGCTGGCATGTATTGAATGAAGAGCCATCAGCAGCACCTGTACCTTTACATGTTTGACAGGAAACAAGTTTATTTACCTTGATTTTTTTCTCAATGCCATGAGCTATTTCCTTGAGAGACAACTTAACCTTTACTCTCAGGTCAGTGCCTTTATTAACTCTTCTACGAGATCCGCCACCCTGACTGAAGCCTCCGAATCCTCCACCAAAAGCACCGCCGAAAATATCACCAAACTGGCTGAAGATATCGTCCATGCTCATGTCACCATTAAATCCTCCTTGTCCACCACGCAAACCATCATGACCATAACGGTCATATTTAGACCGTTTTTCAGCATTACTGAGTATTTCGTATGCTTCAGCTGCTTCCTTAAACTTATCTTCAGCTTCTTTGTTGCCCGGATTCTTATCAGGATGAAACTGCAAAGCCATCTTCCGATAAGCTTTCTTTATCTCAGCTTCATTGGCATCACGTGCGACACCCAGTATTTCATAATAGTCTCTCTTAGTCACTGTATCTGATCTCATAATTTAAATCTCATTCTTCTATTATTGCCCAACTACCACTTTGGCAAAACGGATTACTTTCCCGTTAAGCATATAGCCTTTTTGGGTAACATCAATCACTTTATTCTTAAGTTCTTCTGAATTAACAGGAACTTTAGCTATTGCTTCATGGTAATCAGTATTAAATGGTTGCCCCATAGCATTTATCTCGGTTATGCCATTCTGGTTAAGCTTATTCTTAAACTTATTGTAAATCAAAATATTGCCTTCTTTAATGGGCTCTACTACCTCAACTTTCTCAAAGGAAGCAATTGCTCTTTCAAAGTCATCCAATATTCCCAAAAAATCTATCAATACTTCTTCGGATGCTGTTTTACTTAATTCAATCCGTTCTTTAATGGCTCTCTTTCTAAAGTTATCGAAGTCAGAATATAAACGCAGGTATTTGTCATTAACATCATTATATTTTTGTTGTAATTCTGACAATAGGTCAACAGTTTTGCCTTCTTTTACTGCTTCTGCTTCTTTTTCGCTTAATTCATCTAATTCATTTTGTTCCCTGGAAACAGATTCATCCTTTGTCTCCATTTGTCCCGAAACGTTCTCTAATTCAACTTCTTCGTGCTTTTTACGCTGTTTCATGATTACATATTTTAATAATCCTGCAAAGGATTAACTTACTTTCCTCCTCTATAACAATATTTTATTAAGTTTATCTTACAAATTGTTTGCCAGTAGTAGTTGTTTGACATTTTGTCAGTTAGCTTATTTTATTTAACTTTCTAGCGATCAATAAATCAACCTTAAATTCTTTCAATTGAAGCGCCTATTGAATTGAGACGAATATCAATATTCTGATAGCCACGGTCAATTTGTTCAATATTATCAATTCTGCTCTTCCCTTTAGCTGACATTGCTGCTATTAAAAGGGCAACTCCTGCTCGTATATCAGGGGAACTCATTGTTATACCGCGTAAGAGTATTTGACGATTAAGCCCAATGACAGTAGCTCTGTGTGGATCACATAAAATAATCTGTGCACCCATCTCTATCAGCTTATCAACAAAGAAAAGTCGGCTTTCAAACATCTTCTGATGTATAAGTACACTTCCTTTTGCCTGTGTGGCAACAACCAGTGCAATACTCACCAGATCGGGAGTAAATCCTGGCCATGGAGAGTCGGCTATTGTCATTATAGACCCATCCATGAAAGTTTCCACTTCATAGACGTCCTGCTCAGGAATTATAATATCATCATCTTTCACTTCCATTTTAATGCCCAATCGTTTGAAAACATCGGGAATAATACCGAGCTCGGGATAGTGCACATTCTTAATGGTCAAATGCGATTGTGTCATTGCAGCCATGCCAATAAAACTACCTACTTCAATCATATCAGGCAACATGGTATGCTCCGTTCCATGCAGGCTTGTTACTCCCTCAATTGTTAGAAGGTTTGATCCAACACCTGTTATCTTAGCACCCATGCGATTGAGCA
>JBLMZZ010000178.1:0-12323 GCA_050259095.1 Omnitrophica WOR_2 bacterium
AAGATAATTGATGAAACACTCGAAAAATGTGATGTATTGCTCATTACCGGTGGCGTTTCATTAGGCGATTTTGATTATGTGCCCGCAGTACTCGAAGATGCTGACTTTGATATAAAATTCAGAAGCATGGCTGTTCAACCCGGTAAACCTACTCTATTTGCCACAAGATCTGGTAAATTTGTATTCGGTCTCCCTGGTAATCCTGTTTCTTCCTTTGTGCAGTTTGAGCTTTTGGTGAAAACACTCTTATACCGGATAATGGGATCTTCTCATAATCCACACATTGTGAAGCTTCCTATGGCAACAGGGTATTCCAGGAAAAGAACCGACAGGAAATCATTTATTCCTGTAAAGTATTCCCTTGGAAAGATTGAACCGCTTGAATATCATGGCTCTGCACACATACATGCATTTGAACAAGCATGGGGAATAATGAGTATGAATGTGGGAGAAGATAATGTGAAACCCGGAGAACTAAGAGATGTTAGGCAACTTTAATAGAAGTAATTTGTAAATGTCACAATTGAATAAACCTGATAACCGGCAAATGCTGGATAACTACAACCGCTCAATCACCTATCTGAGAATATCAGTGACTGATCGGTGTAATCTAAGATGCCAATATTGCATGCCGGAAGAAGGGGTAACAATGTTACCTCACAATGAAATATTGTCCTTTGAGGAGATATGTGAAGTTGTTGAAACCGGTGCTGCATTAGGCATAACGAAAGTACGCATCACTGGGGGTGAACCACTTGTGAGAAGAGGAATCGTTGACCTTATTTCTATGATTGGTAAGATAGAAGGAATCTCGGATCTTTCAATGACAACCAACGCTATCTTACTTGATAAGTATGCAGTGGCTCTGAAAGAAGCCGGATTACACAGGGTAAACATTAGTCTTGACACTATGGATCCTGATCGTTTTAGAGAGATTACAAGAGGTGGTGATATTACAGATGTAATAAAGGGCATTGATTCAGCATTATTCGTCGGACTTGCCCCTATAAAACTTAATTGTGTTGTTAACGGGCGATCAGACACTGTTGATGCTAATGCGGTAAGAGAATTTGGTAAGAGCAGAGATATTGAGGTGCGTTTTATTCATCAGATGGACCTCTCAGCAGGCCATTTCTCAGTTGTTGAAGGAGGATCAGGAGGCGATTGTGTCAGTTGTAACAGGTTACGTCTTACTGCCAATGGGAAGATAAAACCCTGTCTGTTCAATGACCGCGAATATGATGTGAGGGTACTTGGTGCCAAAGAAGCTATACTTAAAGCCGTTGAAGGGAAACCTGGCTGTGGTACACATAATTATACCGGACATTTTTACAATATTGGAGGATAATTTATCAATGGAAAAGCAGAAACTGAGTCATACAGATGAATGTGGTAAGGCCAACATGGTTGATGTGAGTGTTAAAACTCCTCAAGTCCGCACAGCAAGAGCTTCAGGGAAAATCCTTCTCAGAAAAGAGACCATTGAGCTTATCCGCGACAATCAGATGAAGAAAGGTGATGTGCTCACCATTGCCGAAATTGCTGGTATTCAGGCTGCAAAGCAAACATCCTCTCTCATACCACTTACTCACCCGCTTCAGATAAGCAAAGTGCAGGTGAAAACAAGTATTGCAGAAGATGGTGTGGTGGTTGAAACACTGGTAAAATGTATCGGTCCTACAGGAGTCGAAATGGAAGCACTTACTACTGTTTCTGTTGCATTACTTACCGTTTATGATATGTGCAAAGCGGTAGACAAAGAAATGGTAATAACTGATATTACCCTTATTGAAAAAACCAAACAGGATGTAACTGTTTGATAAGTACTAAATTAAACTATACGGATGACGTTAAAATCAATAATAGATACCCTCAAAATACCTGTTTACCGTAATTGGCTCTTTTTTGCTGTTGCCATAATATGGTTGTTTGCCTCGGTGCGCGTTTTTCTAACAGCATGGGAGGGAACTCTTGAAACAAAAACCCCGTTGTTTTATTTCATAATAGCTAGCTTTATAGGTTCCATATTATTCACAAAACTGGTATTTATGAAGGTTACTTCGCGCTATATTCGCAGAATACATACTATGACAAATGAACGACCCAGTCTATTTGCCATGTTCAGTGTAAAGAGTTATCTGCTCATTATGTTTATGATCTCAATGGGTATTGGATTCAAATACTCAGGAATCGTTCCTTTAAAGTACCTCTCAATGTTTTTGGGAGCTCTGGGCTTATCACTATTTGTCAGCTCACTGCAATTCTTCAGGGAATGGAAATTGAATTACTTAATTAAAGTTTAATACTAATTAGATGATGGACCCTGTAGTTGTATCTGTAAACATCTCAGAAAGAAAAGGGACAATAAAAACCCCTGTTGATGGAATTATTTTGAATGAAACTGGTGTAAAAGGCGATGCCCATAGTGGCAAATGGCACAGGCAGGTAAGTTTGCTTGGTACTGAGAGCTTCGATAAGTTTGAGAAACAGGCAGGAAGACAACTGGCTTATGGTGAATTTGCAGAAAACATAACCACAACCGGAATTATCCTGTTTCAAACCCGGCCACTTGATCGATTCAGGATTGGTGATACTGAACTTGAAGTTACACAGATAGGAAAGAGTTGTCATGGTGACGGGTGCGCCATTTACAGAGAGGTAGGCAATTGTGTGATGCCCAAAGAAGGCATTTTCTGCCGTGTTCTTAAAAATGGAACCATCAAAGCAGGTGATAAGGTTGAATATATTCAAAAGGTTTTCAGGATCAAAGTCATTACACTGAGTGATAGAGCCAGTGTCGGTGAATATACCGACAGAAGCGGCCCTGCGGTAGAGAATATTCTCACCGATTTCTTCAACTCAATCCAGTGGAAAGTTGAAATTGAACGGAAGGTTATTCCTGATGATGAAGTCCTTCTTCGTCAGACATTGAATGATATCAATGAAACCGATATGATCTTTACTACAGGTGGTACCGGTATAGGGCCCCGTGATATAACTGTTGATGTTGTGGAACCATTGCTAGATAAGAAGATACCCGGTATAATGGAAATTATCCGTACAAAGTATGGCTTAGAAAAACCTGCAGCATTATTAAGCAGGGGAGTAGCCGGAGTAATAGGTAATACCTTGATTTATACCCTTCCGGGCAGTGTTAAAGCGGTTGAAGAATATTTAACTGAGATAAATAAAACCCTTATGCATAGTGTTTATATGCTTCACGGGTTAGATATTCATAAATAACTAAGTAAAGCTCATGTTGTTACAAAGAAATGAAGCAGTAACACTCCTGCACTCATATATTAAGAACGAAAGAATGATTGCCCACTCACTGGCAAGTGAGGCTGTAATGAGAGCTTTAGCAAGCTACCTTGGTAAAAACGAGGATCAATGGGCACAAGCTGGTCTTCTTCATGATCTTGATGTTGAAATCACGAATGCCGATGCACATACACATGCTCTTGAAACTGCTCGTATATTAACAGAGTTAGGCATTGATGAAGAAGTGGTTGATGCAATAAGAATGCATAATGAAGAGGCTACAGGACTTGATCGTACAACCGTGTTTCAGCATGCACTGGCTGCTGGTGAAACTATTACGGGACTTATAACTGCAACTGCAATGGTTTATCCTGATAAAAAAGTAGCTTCAGTGAAACCAAAATCAGTAACCAAAAGAATGAAGGAGAAAGCATTCGCAGCATCCGTTAAGAGAGAAAGTATTATGGAGTGTGAGCTTATTGGAATTCCTCTTGATAAATTTGCTGAAATTGCATTAATTGCAATGACAGGTATTGCTGATGATCTGGGACTTTAGAATTTCTAAAATTATCTTTTCATAATGCTGCCTGAGCATGATTACTTATTATATTTGTTCGTGTTTCCTTTAATGCAAATAGTCACTGGCAATCAATACTGATTTTGAAATCAATAAATTATGTGGAAGCGAATACCTCCTTTCCTTTATAACAAGTATCTGATTGCATTAATATTGTTTTTAGTGTGGCTTACTTTCTTCGATCGTAACAATTTCATTTCGCAGGTGCGTTATGGAAGAACTCTTAATAAACAGCGCCTCCAAAAGGAATTTTATAAGAAAGAGATTGTGCAGGATTCAATTGCACTAACTGAACTCGCCGATACCAACCTGTTAGAGAAGTTTGCACGCGAAAAATACCTTTTCAAAAAGGATAATGAGGATATTTATTTGATAATTGAAGAGGATAATAAGAAATAGAATTTCTACATAGGGTCAACATCTATGACTATTCTTACAGCTTTGAAATCCTGTAATTGCCTGAATAACTCAATAATATGAGCAGCCTGCATCTTTAAATCCTGACCTTTTTGTCCCTTGCCAATCTTTAAAAGCAAGTTTTTTAAGAACAGATTTCTTATTCTTGAAACATTAGGATATTCGGGTCCGAGCATGTATTTTCCAAAATGAGGTTTAAGCATTTCAGCCAATCGGGCTGCCGCTTTATCTACCAATTTCTCATCGACATGGCGTAAAGAAAGGGATATTAGTCTCATGTAAGGAGGATAATTAAAGCGGTACCTGTCAATTAACACCTGATCAAACATGCCATCATAGTTGTTATTTATAACCCATTGATGCACAGGATGACCGGGGTTATAAGTCTGTATCATTACCAAACCCTGTCTGTTTTTTCTGCCAGCACGCCCACTTACCTGTGCAAGCATCTGAAAGCTTCTTTCAATTGATCTAAAGTCCGGATAACTTATCAGTCCGTCGGCATTCAGAACCCCAACCAGACTCACATTATCGAAATCTAATCCCTTTGTCACCATCTGAGTGCCTACAAGTACATCTGTCTTTCTTGTTTCAAATTCAAGCATGATCTTGTGATAAGCATTCTTTGTGTGGGTAGTATCAAGATCCATTCGTGCAACAACATAATCAGGAAAGATGATGCTGAGATCCTCTTCAACTTTCTCAGTTCCAAAGCCTTTAAGCTTAATGGAAGGACTACCGCATTCGGGACATACAGCAGGAACCGGTCGCGTGTAACCACAATAATGACACTTTAAAACGTTAATATGTTTGTGATAAGTGAGGGTTACATCACATTGTACGCATTGCGGAACATGATTGCATGCATCACATTCCATTCGCAAAGAAAAGCCTCTTCTGTTCTGAAAAAGAATTACCTGTTCACCATTTGATTTCGCTTTCTCGATAGCTTCAATCAGTTGAGGAGAGAAGTGCGATTTCATCCTTTTAAACCGTGACTCCTCCTTAATATTTATAATCTTGATATTCGGCATCTCAATTCCACCAAACCGCTCATTCAGTTCAACTAGCTTATACTTCCCGTTCTTAGCATGATAATAACTTTCTAATGATGGGGTTGCTGAACCTAGTATGACAGAAGCATTATGCATGCGGCCAAGTACAATAGCCGAATCACGTGCATTATACCTTGGTGCAGGATCCGACTGCTTGTATGATGCATCATGCTCCTCATCTACAATGATCAAACCCAGATTATTAAAAGGAAGAAACATGGCTGATCTGGCACCTAATATGATTTTAAATGCCGGCTCCAATTCATTATTTATAACCTGGAGGTTTGCCTTATTCCAAATCTCAATTCTCTCAAATTCATTATACTTTGAATGATATACCCCGACCTCAGCACCAAAATATTTCTGTAACCTTCTTATAATTTGTGAAGTAAGCGCAATTTCAGGTAACAAATAGAGAACCTGTCTGCCATTTCTGATAACTTCATTTATCAATCGTATGTAAATCTCAGTTTTCCCACTTGAGGTAACTCCTTTAAGGAGAACTACATCAGGTTTATCAATAACCTCGGTGATTTCATCATACACTTTTTGCTGTGCAGGTGTAAAATGTATATTTTCAATAATATCATTTGCATTCTGATGCTCAAGGCGACTAATATTGCGCTGATACAATTCCAAAATCCCTTTCTTCACTAAAGCATCAAGCTGTGCAGCAGAAACATTTGGAGTTTTGAGAAGATCTGCGCGACTTACTTCTTTTGATTTCTCACTAAAACAATTCGACATGCTGATGTATGCCATCAACAACTGTAACTGTTTGAAGGCCTTAGTGTTTAAAGTATCCATTGCCTTCTGCAGCAAATCATTATCCTTGTACTCCTCGGTAAATCTTACAAACCATTCAATTCGAGGTTTATAACGCTCAGTGATCTCTTCTTCAACCCTGATATACTTCTTTTCAAGCATAGTCTTGATAAGAGGGATTACCTTAGCAATACCAACAATACGACTAATATCACTAACACTCAATATCTTCTGAAGATCGAGCGCTTCTATAACCAGAAACTCATAATCACTGAGCACATTACTATCATGAATATAATCGGGATCGAGAACAACCTTACTTTCACTTGCCAGCTTATAGGCAGATGGCAGGGCAGCATTCATCACCTCACCTTCAGTGCATAAATAATATTCCGCTATCCATTCCCAGAAGGCGAATTGCTTCTCATTAACAACAGGAACTTCATCAATAATAGAAATGATATACTTGGCGGAGACTACCTTAGGAGGTTGATCTGTTATTCTTCGCACCAGCGCGGTATATAGTTTCTTGCTTCCAAACTGAACAACAACTCTCACACCGGGAATAACAACACCATTCAATTCCTTCGGAATCCGATAGGAGAAGTACCCTTTAACCGGTAAGGGAAGCAAGACTTCTGCAAATAGAGTTATATAGGGGTCAGTGGACAAGACAGATCAATTTAGGCGGTCGTCAATTTAAGTTCAAAGATAAAGAAAACTGCTTCAAAGAAATGAAACCTTTTACATGATAGTAGTCAATATTATATAATGCCTTCAATTGCCTGGCTAACAAAAGTATTTGATTAAACGTTTGATTTAGTGCCTCTGATTACTTAATTTAGAGCTTGTTTTTATTAGAGGAAGAATTATTAACAGCTTTAAGAGTCAAAGTATTAGAATGGCTATTATCTAAATTTAATTACTAAAAAAGCTCATAAAATGAAGTGGATAGGAAGAAGAGGCAGTTCAAATGTTGAAGACCGTCGTGGTATGAGTGGTGGTCGCATAGCTATGGGTGGAGGCATTGGAACAATAGTTATTGTTGCAATCGTGTGGTTACTTGGTGGTGATCCATCGCAATTAATAAATAGCCTTCAAGACCAAAGCAGTGTACCGGTAACAAATACCGCTGAGCAGGACAGTATGGCGCAGTTTGTATCTGTGGTTCTGGCCGATACGGAGGAGGTGTGGGGATCAATCTTTGCTGAACATGGTGAAACTTACCGGCAGCCCAAACTTGTTCTGTTTCGTGGATCAGTTGAATCTGCCTGCGGATCAGCCAGTACTGCAAGTGGTCCTTTCTATTGCTCAGAGGATGAAAGGGTTTATATCGACCTTAGCTTTTGTGATGAACTTCGTGAACGTTTTGGTGCACCCGGTGATTTTGCCATTGCCTATGTAATTGCCCATGAAGTGGGACATCATGTACAAAATCTGCTCGGTAAGTTGGGCGAAGTCAACCAGGAACGCAGCAATGCAAGTGAGAAAGAAGCTAACAAGTTGACTGTTAAGCTTGAATTGCAGGCTGATTATTATGCCGGTGTATGGGCCTATCATGCACAGAACACGCTGAATGTTGTGGAGAAGGGAGATATTGCCGAAGCTCTTAATGCTGCATCAGCTGTTGGTGATGACCGTTTACAAATGCAATCTCAGGGTCATATAGTGCCCGACGCATTTACACACGGAACATCGCAACAGAGAATGGAGTGGTTTAAAAAAGGATACCAGTCAGGCAGATTGGAAGACGGTGATACGTTCAGACAAAAGGGTGTTTAAAGAGCAGCCGGTAAAAGGAAATCTTCTACAATACAACTTTTTCGGAATGCAATCTAAAAAAGACGAATATTAGTCTACTTATTAATTTCTATCAGCATTTTAAAAGACTAACTTTATTTTCCGTTCTTTGGGATCAGGTTTATTACTTTTCCACTTTGAACCTTGCCATTTTATAATAAGATATGACTTATCAAAATAACACGTATCTAAGCACTCTCCTGAAGAAGCTGCAGGACATAAATCATTTTCTTTTATCTCCATTGCTTTCCCATTTAAGTAGTTTTTTACTATAATAAAATTCTGTTGATCCTCAGGTAAATATGCTATCACATTATTTTTACTATCAAGTGCAATAGTGAATAGGTAAGTTTGTTCTCTTAATTTTGGACTTAAAGGTAAGACAACAGAATACTTACAGCTCATTCCACAACTTTGCATTAAAATAATTGCTTCATTGTTCGCTTCCAATAAATAAAGAGTTCCATTACCTGTATATTCAAAAGTATCCTTACTAATGCTTTTAAATTGCTTATTTCCCCACTCAATTCTATATTTTGATTCAGATTGGTAAACAAACCTATAAAAACTACCATTTGGCAAGATTACAGATTTTGAAGTGTCTGTTTTCTCAATAAGTGGCGATTGTTTAGTAAGTGCATTATTCTTGTTACTCATCGAGCAATGCACAAAAAGTAAGAAAACAGTTAAAAGTAATATAGTTTTCACATCTTTTATAATTTCCACAGACCTCTTACACACGAGATTTTACGCAAATATCCTAAGAAGTATCACACGTAATAAAATTATTTAACCCGAACCATTAATGCATAAGTTATAAAGTTCTTTTTTTGTTAAATTAATTTCTATCTGCCAATAATAGCTGCAACCATCTAAAACATTAATTATATCTTTTGATACTTCATCTTGCATTCCTTTATCATTCCACAAAAAGTTAATCCAAATTACCTTTTCTCCATTCTTATTTATAAAGCCTACATATTGACGAATATATTTCTTTAGGTTTTTATGAATAATAGGACAGTGATCTCCTTGATTTAACTGTGGGTTATTTACGATTTCTATTTTTTCATTTAGAATCTCCTCCGCTAATAAAATATCATCATTACAAGGGGTGTATCGTTCAGACTGGTTTTCTATTGATATAAGAACAAAATGCTCTTTATCGAAAATATAGCCCTTAAATCCTTTGCCAGTTATCATTCTGGGATAATCATTTCCCATTATGAAGAAACAGATTAATAAACTAATTAAAAGTTTCATCTTGATATAAAAATAGAATTATTAGTGTGATACTTAAAATATAGCAGTAATAAAAGTAAAAAATAGGCCTTGTTATTTTACGTTAGTCGATATCTTCCATTGCGAAAGATACTCCACCTCTTTCTTTGATCAACAAAGACTGTTCTTTTCTAATTTCAGGTGATTTTCTAATATAAATTTCAAACCCAATAGACTTAAAGGATATTTCACCTTGATGTAATCCTATCTTCCAGTCATATTCAGTATTATCTTGAATTTGGTCTTTATTTTTAGGAGATTTCGGATTTTGCATAGATACGTTATCAATATCTAATGCCAAATTTGTATCAATATCAAATACCACATTCCAAACGTTCATAAAAATTATAGTCGCTGGGGCAATTTTAAATCTATAACCATCTTCATTTGACAACGGCTCAATCCATTCTATTATCAAGTCAATGTCTAAATAAAACTTGAACTCAACTTCATCAAAGGCAAAGCCGTGAATTTTGAAATCATGCCAGTTTATATTATCAAAGTCTTTTGTGCTAAATATAAAATTGTTTTTAATCATCCTTATTTATGTCTTGGTTATTCATTAAGTCTTAAGATTATGTCACACCAGGTGGACTTTGAAACAAAAATCAGATAACTTGTACGTGGTTGTTTAGAAGCAGATAATTTCCTAAAAAACAAATAGCTATAAAGTCTCAGAACTCTTCTCTTATCAAATTATTCCAAGTTAAGCACTATAAGAATGTAAATTTATGATGGTTATTTGTGAATTCAAAAAAATGAGGGAACTTTATAAAGATTCCAGATAATTTCTACTTAAAACAACATTGTTTTCATCCTCCTCTAGATAGACCTCGTCATCTTATGGCGAAGGGGAGATATTTAATGAGGATTCATTGAGATCCCATATACCTTCTATATACCCTCCATATACATCCCAGATACGTTCTATATACCCTAATGGTAAATAAGACGTATTTGCAATCAGCTTGCGATCTATGTAGCGACTTAATTAATCCTTATTTCCAGGTGCCTTGCTCCAAATAACGCTAACCAACTGGTGATGCTACTCTTTCATCCTCTTGCTTCCATGATAGAGATCAAACCCAACATACCTGCACTCTAATTGTCCGTTATAGAGATTGATTTTGGCCATTGGTTTTAATCCAATCAGTTTAATTGCCCGAAGATCAGCAGATATCAGCCAGGCGCGGTAACCCTCAAAATTTCTTTTAAGAGCATTTCCCATTTCGCGGTATAGCTCATTAACATCTTCAACCTGAATACGTTCGCCGTAAGGAGGGTTACTCACTAATATACCAGCTCCTTCAGGTGGATGAACATCCCTGAAATCGGATACCCTCAATTGTATGTCCTTGTGGAGTAGTGCATTTTTGATGTTTATTTCGGCAGCTCTCAGGTTTTTAGCTGAGATGTCAGAGCCTATAATAGAGATCTCAATATCACGTTGATTATCCAAAGCTTCATCTTTTACTTGTGCCCATAATTCAGCATCAAAGTTCTTCCATTTCATAAAGCCATAATCAGTTCTGAATTGACCCGCCGGTAAATTCATTGCAATCATGGCTGCTTCAATTAATAAAGTGCCCGATCCACACATCCAATCCATAAAATTACATTCACCATGCCAGCCTGTCAACATGATCATTCCTGCTGCAAGTACTTCGCTTAGAGGAGCTTCGGCATTTACTGTATGATATCCCCGCTTATGGAGGGATGCGCCTGAACTATCAAGTGAAACATTCACGCTATCCTGATAGATATACAGGTTAATCCTTAAATCGGGATTTTCAAGATCAACAGAAGGCCTTATACCCGTTTTTTCTCTAAAACGATCGGCAATAGCATCTTTTGCACGTTGTGATACAAAGTGTGAATGGGTGAAAATTGAACTGTTAATAGTTGAATCAATTGCCAGCGTTTGATTTTCGTCAATATAGTTTTCCCAGGGTAAAGCTTTCAGACGATTATAAAATTCGTCTTCGTCCTTAAATGTCAGCTGTTTTATGGGTACTAATATTCTTAAAGCTGTGCGACAGAGGTAATTGGCCTCATACATTAACTTTTTATCGCCACTGAAAGAGACGGCTCTAACAAGAATTTCTATATCAGTAGCTCCCAAGCTTTCAAGTTCACCGGCAAGCAATTCTTCAAGTCCTGCAGGGCACTTTGCCAGATACTGCCGGTTATCCCGAAAGGTGTTCATAAAATGATTTGATATTAAATTTTTACTTTTATTCAGAGGCAAGTTTTTGCATGAAATCGGTCTCATTCACAATGAAACGTTCATGCAGACCTTCACCAATCACTCCTTTTTCATCTCTTGCCAGCACTTTGAAAGTGAGTTTTCTGCCTTCCTGCGAAAGCAGCTCCGATTCACATTCAACTTTCATTCCAACAGGAGTAGCTTTTAAGTGACGGACATTAACAAGAGTACCAACAGTAAGATGACCTGCTTCCAGTTGTTCCTGAACACTTTCCTGGCATGTTTTCTCCATCAGAGCAATCATTGCAGGTGTTGCATACACTTCAATTAATCCCGAACCATAGCGTGCTGCGGTTAACTCATGAGTAACAACCAATTGCTGCTTTCCTCTGGTGCCTTCTTTAATTGCCATTTTAATTTTGATAATAATGATTATTCAAAAATGATATTCACTTCCTGTTTCAATTCGCTATTCAGAGATAAGGCAACCGGACAAGATTTAGAAATTTGCCTGATCACTTGTTTTTGTTTTTCAGTATATCCGTTATCGGGGAAATAGAGATCTACAATAATTTCACTTATGCGGCGAGGATTTGATGCCATGATTTTAGTAACCTCACCATGAACACCATCCAGTGTAAACCCGTGTACAGGAGCGGCTATTCCCATGATTGTCAACATGCATAAACCAAGTGAAGTGGCCATAAGATCGGTGGGAGAAAATGCAGAACCTTTTCCGTTATTATCTTCCGGAGCATCAGTTATAAATGTTTGCCCCGATTTAGTATGGGTTGTTTCAATCCTTAAATCGCCTAAATACCTGAATGATGATGTCTTTGCCATAAAATGATATTTTCAACAAACTTACGCAAAATTGGGAATGCTTATTCTTAAAGATAATGATTACCTTAAGATAACGATTAGCTTTAAAGGATATCTAATAAACAATCTAAAAACTTAA
>JBLMZZ010000179.1:0-19512 GCA_050259095.1 Omnitrophica WOR_2 bacterium
TGCTGAAGTAAACCTGAACACAATGGATCCTAAAGGGATCATTAATGAAAGTCTGAACGCAGAATGAGATTGATCCCTTCAATCCAGAAGTCCTTGTTTAGCAAGAATTTGAAAATATTCTTCTTTAGAAAGTGGACAGGTTGCTAAATCAATAAATTCATCTTTAGTGAGATGGCATTGACATGACATTTGCTTAATAAGATAATTGTCAATGTCCTGTCCGTTATGGCTCAATTTAGTTGAAGTAACTAATTTACCATTTAGGATTAGTGCCAATCTTTTATGGTCAGGACTCTTATTTTCTTCTTCAATAAAACCCTTTTTCTTTAAGTTATTTAGAGTTTTCCTAGGATCAAGTACACTCATTATTCCGTCTTTTCAACAAGTTGATTTAAGATATTCTTAATTAGCTGATTATGTTTTGTTAAACTAGAATCAGCAAGCGAATTTAGCTTATTATATAAGTATTCAAATTCCTCAGAAAAACTTCTCTCTGTATCTTCTTGAGTTAGACCGGTACCAATAATACCAAGTATTTCTGAATGTATAACATAATAGTTTTCCTCTTTCTCAAACAGGCATCTTAATGGATGTTTAAGTAAAAATGTGCTCTCGCTTCCGACAATTACATCTGGAGCATATTCGATTGAAAACTTTTCTCTTGAATAGGTACTAAGTATCTTATTTCTGGTAATTTTCCCTTTAACTGTTCTTTTTATTTGCCCAACAAAGACATCTGATTCCTTAACTGCATTAATTATTGATATCGGTTCTTCAGTAATCAATTGTTTTTTCAAAGCTGATTTAAATTTATGAATCTTGTAAATGGGTTTAAAAGAATCTGTATTTCTATCGTAATCAACTACAGATATTGGGGAGTTGCCAAATCCATTGATAAAATTGTATAAATTTTCTACTAGTACGTTTCTTTCAATTGGTTGTGGATACATTTCTTTTAATTCTCCATAACTACCATGACTAGAAATTTCAAGTAATTCTTCAAACTTATTATTTACAATTTCTCTCTGCAAATTCCATCGCTCACCAACTCTATTTTCTGACCGTTGAGAAAATGCGAATGCAGGAACTGCACTACCTTTCTTGAAATCAATGAGTTCGATCTGGAAAGTATTAAAATCTATGATTTCTTCATTATCGATTTCTATGTTAGCTATAGAGATAATAAGCTCCTGAAAATCCTGGGCAATCTTAATCAGTACTTTTATAGGTAAACTATTATACTTTCCTAACTCTCCACCAATTTGAAAATAAGTACCTTGGTTTAAATTGATCTTCATTTGAGATATTTTTCTTTAACGCACATTGCTTGGTGAGACGATAACCTTATACAAAATTAGAATATAATCTTGTATATTAACAAGTAAAATAGAATAATCTATTCTAATTTATCCATTTTAGGAGGATCTTCGTTGTTCTTTTTTCTTGGGATAAAGTAGGGAGGCATCATTGAGAATCATGAATGCTTGATGTTGAATCTGCTGCGGATAGAACCTGAACTAAAAACCCAGAACTCAGAACCGTTTGGCAACAATAAACTCGTTAAAGTTTTAGTGTAGTTAAATCAATTATACTCATCCCAGCTCTTGATAGGCAGATCCTCTAAACTGTATTTGCAAATTGCAATTAAAAATGCTTTTGCTAATCTTGAGTTGGTGAGTAATGGAATATTCAGGTCAACTGCATTCCTGCGAATTTCGTAATCATTGTATAATTCACCGGGTGAAAGGTTCTTAGGAATGTTGATTACCAGATCAATCTTCTTCTCCTTCAGATAATCGAGGGTATTTGGTTTCTTGTTTTCATCAGGCCAATAAAGCACTGAGGCTTCAACCTGATTCTTTGAAAGAAATTCTTGTGTTCCTTTTGTTGCGTAAAGAATGTAACCCTTTTCTTTAACCATCCGTGCTGCTTCAAGCAGTGTTGCTTTATCTTCAGCAGGCCCCGACGAAATGAGTATAGTTTTTCGGGGTATCGTGTATCCGACAGAAAGCATTGATTTTAAAAGCGTTTCATAGTAATCTTCACCAATACAAGCAACTTCACCCGTCGATGCCATATCTACACCAATAATCGGGTCGGCTTTTTGCAGTCGTGTGAATGAAAACTGAGGTGCCTTAATCCCAATGTAATCAACGTCAAACAACGATTTAGAAAGCTTGGCAACACTCTTTCCAAGCATTACCTTAGTTGCTATGGTGATAAAATTCGTTTTTAATACTTTAGAAACAAACGGAAAACTCCTCGAAGCTCTCAAATTACATTCAATAACCATCACATCATTGTCTTTTGCAAGAAATTGAATGTTAAACGGACCGGTAATCTCCAGGTTTTTAGCTATTCTGCGGGCTATTTTCTTGATCCTACGGGCTGTTTCGAAATATATCTTTTGAGGTGGAAATACAATGGTTGCATCACCTGAGTGAACTCCTGCAAATTCAATATGCTCTGATATAGCATAGGCTATAACTTCTCCTTTATTTGCAACAGCATCAATCTCAATCTCTTTGGCATTCTGTATGAATTCGGAAACTACTACAGGATGTTGTTTGGAGACTATTTTAGCCAGTGTGAGAAAGTGATCAAGTTCACTTTCATTGGACACAACATTCATTGCTGCCCCTGATAGTACATAAGATGGTCTGACTAAAACCGGGTAACCTACTTTATTAACAAAACGCGATATGTCGCTGGTGCTGGTGAGTTCTTTCCAGCGGGGCTGATCAACATCCATTTCGTCGAGCAGAGTAGAAAACTTATGACGATCTTCAGCTTTGTCTATTGAAACAGGAGAAGTGCCCAGGATATTTATTTGGCACTCATTTAAGCGCATCGCAAGATTGTTGGGTATTTGGCCACCCATTGAAACAATAACCCCTTTAGGTTTCTCTAGATCGAGAATATCCATCACTCTTTCAAAAGTCAGTTCTTCAAAATAGAGCCTGTCGCAGATATCATAATCAGTACTTACAGTTTCGGGATTGTAATTAATCATCACCGACCGGTAGCCTTCTTTCATAATGGTATTCACTGCATTAACACTGCACCAGTCAAATTCAACGCTGCTGCCTATTCTGTAAGCACCTGAACCAAGAACCACTACTGAGCGTTGATCATTCTCATAAATTACATCATTGCTATGACCATTATAAGTAAGATACAGATAATTGGTCATTGCCGGATATTCAGCTGCTAATGTGTCTATCTGCTTTACAAAAGGTAAAATATTATGTGCTTTTCTGAAGTTACGCACGGAATAAGTATCACCCGGGATATTTTCTGATACGCTTCGTAATACGAATCTTGCAATCTGGAAGTCGGAAAATCCTGCTTGTTTTGCCTCAATCAATAAATCAACAGGTAGCGAAGCGAGTGAATCATAGCTGCTGAGATCTTGTTTTATCTCGGTAATAATTCTTAGTTTAACAAGAAACCACTTGTCTATTTTGGTTAATTCGTGAATTCTATCTACTGAATAACCTCGCTCAATTGCCTGTGCTATTGCAAATATCCTTGTATCTGTTGGATTTACGAGCGCATCATCCAGATCATCAAAATGAATGTTCTGATTGCCGATGAATCCGTGCATGCCCTGACCAATCATTCGTAAACCTTTCTGAATCACTTCTTCAAAAGTTCTGCCAATAGCCATTACTTCACCAACACTCTTCATGCTGCTGCCAATAATCTTTGATACACCATGAAACTTGTTTAGGTCCCAACGGGGTATCTTACATACTATGTAATCAAGAGCAGGCTCATAACAAGCCGTGGTAGTTTTGGTTACGTTATTAGTAAGTTCATGCAAACCATATCCAATACCTAACTTTGCAGCCACAAATGCTAATGGATATCCTGTAGCCTTTGATGCTAGGGCACTTGAACGTGATAAACGGGCATTTACTTCTATTACACGGTAATCTTCTGAATTAGGATCAAGAGCATATTGTACGTTACATTCACCAATTATGCCAATGTGCCTGATGATTCTAATGGCAATTTCTCTTAACTTATGGTATTCTCTGTTTGATAAAGTTTGGGATGGAGCCACAACGATGCTTTCGCCTGTATGAATGCCAAGAGGGTCAAAATTCTCCATGTTGCATACGGTAATGCAATTGTCGAATTGATCTCGTACAACTTCATATTCAACTTCCTTCCAGCCTTTTAAAGATTCTTCAACAAGTATCTGTCCTGAGTAGGTAAATGCCTTTGAAGCAAGTGCAATGAGTTCTTCTTCATTGTTGCAAAAGCCGCTTCCAAGACCTCCTAATGCGTAAGCAGCACGAATTATTATCGGATAATGCAATTTATTTGCAGCAGCAATGGAATCTTCCAGATTGGTAACAGCAACGCTATTGGGCGATTTAACCTCTATCTGGTTAAGTTTTTGAACAAATACCTCTCTGTCCTCAGTGTCAATGATTGATTGCACGGGTGTTCCGAGTACTTTGATATTATACTTTTCAAACACACCGTTTTTATAAAGTTGAACGCCACAGTTAAGTGCAGTTTGCCCTCCAAAAGATAAATACAACCCGTCCGCATTTTCCTTTTCTATTATTTTCTCAACAAAAAAAGGGGTTACAGGCAGGAAGTAAACTTTATCAGCAATATTTTCGGAGGTTTGTATGGTGGCAATGTTTGGATTAACAAGTACCGTTTTGATTCCTTCTTCTCTAAGAGCTTTTAATGCCTGAGAACCTGAATAATCAAATTCACCTGCTTCGCCAATCTTTAAAGCCCCTGATCCAAGAACAATTACTTTTTTAATACTCTTTTCTAGCATTATTTTATTGTCTCACTGTGGTTTCTATCATTTTGATAAAGTCGTCGAACAGATATTCAGTATCAGTCGGACCACTTGATGCTTCAGGATGAAACTGAGCAGCAAAAAAAGGTTTTGACTTATGCCTGATTCCCTCGCAGGTATTATCATTCACATTAACAAACAAAGTTTCCCATTCATCAGGCAATGTCTTGATATTAATTGCGAAGCCATGGTTTTGAGAAGTAATAAAACACTTGTTTGTGCCAACCTGCAACACAGGTTGATTATGTGACCGGTGTCCGTATTTTAACTTGTAAGTATCAGCACCTGCAGCCAGTGCCATAATCTGGCATCCGAGGCATATGCCCATAATAGGTTTTCCGGTTTGGTAAGCTTTCTTTACATATTCAATGGTTGATTCAGCAGTTTTGGGATCACCCGGACCATTTGAAAGGAAGATTCCATCATAGTCATCGTTAGTGAAGTCATAACCTGCCGGAACTCGTATAACAGTGGTATTTCTTTTTAACAAACATCTGATGATATTATTCTTCACACCGCAATCAACAAGAATAATCTTGTATTTGCCTGTACCATACGTGATAATTTCAGAGGTGGTAACCTTCCCGGTTAGGTTATCTTTGTTGGGATCATAAAAATCGACATCCGTATTGTTACAAATCACCTTGCCGGGCATTGCCCCCTTTTCTCTAATAATCTTTGTTAGTTCACGGGTATCAATTCCATAAATCCCGGGAATTTTATTTTCTTTAAGCCAGGTTGCAAGGCTTTTATTCGAATTCCAATGGCTGTATGAAAAAGAATAATCAGAGATAATAAGTGCGGTAATTTGAATTTTATCTGATTCAAAATATTTGAGTAATCCATTTTCTCTAACTTCTTCAGGGACTCCGTAATTACCGATAAGAGGATAAGTGGCTACCAGTATTTGTCCGGTGTAGGAAGGATCAGATAGGTTTTCGGGATAACCTGTCATTGAAGTGTTAAAAACAACTTCACCTGCGACTGACTTATTAAAGCCAAAAGATTTACCAATGAACTCTGTACCATCTTCTAAAACAAGCTTAATCTCCTGATTATGCATCTATAATAGCCTATTTCATTAATAACTAAACGGTTACAAAAATAAGCATAATAGTTAACTTATTTACATCGTGCATTGATTAATTAGTCTTTTGGTGCAGGAAAGAAAGTTGCAGATATTGATTGAAAAGCTGATTCTAATAAATATTTTTTATTTTAGATTTTTTTATAATTTCGCTACTTCAACTAAAACACAAGTGAAGGAAAATCTTGTTGTCATCCCGACATTTAACGAAAAAGAAAATATTGAACGGATAATCCGTAAAGTATTCTCGCTTGATAAAGAATTTGATATTCTTATTGTAGAAGACAATTCTCCGGATGGCACTGCTGCCATTGTAAAAAGACTCATTGCTGAGTTCCCAAACAGGCTTTTCATTGAAGAGCGTAAAGGGAAACTCGGATTAGGTACTGCCTATATACATGGGTTTAAATGGGCATTGGCTCGTGAGTATCAATTTATTTTTGAAATGGATGCTGACTTTTCGCATAATCCTGAGGATCTCATTCGTCTTCATCAGGCTTGTGATGAAATGGGTGCTGATGTTGCAATAGGCTCCCGTTACATAAAAGGAGTTAATGTTGTTAACTGGCCAATGGGTAGAGTGCTCATGAGCTATTTTGCTTCTTCCTATGTAAGGGCGGTAACCGGTATGCAAATTATGGATACCACAGCAGGTTTCAAATGTTATCGTCGCGCTTTGCTTGAAGCAATTGATTTCGACAAGATTAAATTTACCGGATACGCTTTCCAGATTGAGATGAAATATACTGCCTGGAAGCTTGGATTTAAAATCATTGAGGTGCCTATTATCTTTACTGATCGCACTGAAGGTGAATCGAAAATGAGCAGAGGTATATTCAAAGAAGCTATACTTGGTGTAATTCAGCTTAGATTTAAGAAGATCAGGGCAAATAAGAATACCCGGTAAGGTCTGTCTTTCTTTATTCACTTATAAATGTAACCCGCGTAAGCTTAGTCTTTGTATTGTTATAATAATATCAAATCAGCCTGCTTATGCTTCAAAAATATTTTATCTCGGGTGCCACTATCGTTAATGATGGGGTTACTTTCATTGGATCGGTCCTGATAGAAAACGGTCTTATATCAGATATTTCTGTCGGTGTTTCAAATGGTCCTGCTGATGCCATATTAATAGATGGGAAAGGGAAATTTCTATTCCCGGGAGTAATTGATGATCAGGTGCATTTTCGTGATCCCGGTCTTACTCACAAAGGTGATATTTACACTGAAAGTAAAGCAGCCGTTGCAGGAGGTGTTACTTCTTATATGGACATGCCGAATACTATTCCGAATACACTTACACAGGAATTATTAGAGGAAAAGTATAATTCAGCTTCATCAAATTCGTTGGCAAATTACTCATTCTATATGGGTGTTTCGAACGATAATGTTGATGAGGTGCTTAAAACAGATTCTTTAAAAGTGTGTGGTATTAAGGTATTTCTTGGTGCATCAACAGGTAACATGCTGGTTGATAATAAAGCAACCCTTGAAAGGCTCTTCAGTGAATCAAAAATGTTAATAGCTGTTCATTGTGAAGATGAACCAATTATTCAACTTAATCTGCAGTACTATAAGCAGCAGTTTGGCAATGACATTCCACCTGAGCTTCACCCATTAATCAGAAGCAGGGAAGCTTGCTTTAAATCTTCACACTTTGCAGTCAACCTGGCTAAGAAGTATAATACCCGACTTCATGTACTGCACCTTTCTACCGCCGATGAAATGGAGTTGTTTGGCACTGAAGCTTCCGATTCATCTAAGAAGATCACTGCCGAAGTTTGCGTTCATCATCTTTGGTTTAATGTTAAAGATTATGCTAAACTAGGGAACAGGATAAAATGGAATCCGGCAATTAAGAGTGAGAGTGATCGGTCAGCCTTATTAAAAGCATTAGTTGAAAACCGTATTGATGTGATTGCTACCGATCATGCACCACATACTATACAAGAAAAAGAAAATCCTTACTTAAGCTGTCCTTCGGGTGGTCCTCTTGTTCAGCATTCACTGGTAGCTATGCTCGAGAAGGTGAGAGAGGGAGAACTTGAATTGGAATTGGTGATAGACAAAATGTGTCATGCACCTGCCCGAATCTTTAATATTGACAGACGGGGTTACATACGTAAAGGGTATCATGCCGACCTTGTTTTGGTTGATATGAATGCACCCTGGAAAGTAAATACAGATAACATTCTTTATAAGTGTGGATGGTCTCCTTTTGAAGGAACTACATTTAATTCAAAAGTTACCCATACTTTTGTAGGCGGGCATCTTGCATGGCATGATGGTGAATTTGATGAATCACATAAGGGATCTCGTCTATCATTCAATCGTTAAATCAAACTTATTAACTACTTATTCAGACTATAAAATGCAGAAATTACTAATCATTTTTATTATTGCCGGTCTATTTGTTTCATGCAGAAATACAACCGTTGAAAAAGAAACATATCCTGATGGCAAAGTGAAAACAGAGAAAACTTATCGTGAAACCAATGGCGAAAAGGAACTTGTGAAAGAGGTTCATTATTACTCAAATGGCAAGAAATATATTGAGGGAAATTACAAGAACAATAAACGTGAGGGGTATTGGGCATCATGGTATGAAAATGGACAATTGTGGAGTGAAGGCGACTTCAAAGACGGATTAAGTGAGGGCAAAAGAACAGTTTACCATCAAAACGGCAAACTGTATTACGAAGGAGATTTCATTAAAGGTGAGCGTACCGGAATATGGAAATTCTATGATGAAAAAGGTAACGTAACAAATGAGGTAGATTACACCAAGAATAAAACTGGTGTTAAAGAATAGCAGTTTGCATTTAAACATATCATTCATGAAAGCAGCAATTATCTACACCACAAAGCATGGCACAACTCTCAAAGTTGCATCCATGATTAATGAGATGGCATCAGGAAATGCTGACCTCATTGATTTAAAGAAAACAACAACTGTGAATTTTGATTTGTACGATAAGATAATTATCGGAGGATCAATCCATGCCGGTAAAATACAACGGCGTGTGGTTAAGTTCTGTGAAAAGAATATGAAAGAGCTTAGTGATAAACCACTCGGGTTATACCTTAGTTGCATGGATGAAGAAAAAGCACAGGAACAGTTTAATAACGCGTATCCTGAAACACTTAGAAATCATGCATTGAGTTCAAAGCTAACGGGTGGTGAAGTACTCTTTGAACGGATGAATTTCCTTGAAAAGTACATTATGAAGAAAATTGGCAAACGCACCGAATCAATCTCCAATATTAAGGAAGATAAGGTGAGGGAACTTGCTTTAGAAATGGGACTATTAAATAACTAATTATAATGATTGATTTTAGTCAATCATTATAACCAGATACTTTGAAACTGACCAGAATTCTTTTGGATTGGTGATTACAAGACTATCACTTACTTTTTCACCATACAGCTTATATGACTGTGAAGGATGAGTTGTTATGATGGTAGCTCTTTTCTTAGTTAGCGGAATTGACCTTAACAGTGTAATATCAACCGGTGTAAAATAGTCGCGACTGAAATCCTGTTTAAGTTTCTTATTAGCTCCAATACCTGCGAAACCACCTTCACGGGTAATTATGTTATGGTCTAATAATTCTCTCTTAGTTCCAACTACATAATATGCAGTATTTAGAGCAGTAGTTTGTTCGGTTATTGTTTGTGTTTTTGCTTCACCTTCAGCAGTTAGATTGCTTACATTACTCGACAATATTTCAATCTGGATGTTCATCTTCTCCAATTGATCACGTAACTGATTTATCTGGCTGTCTTTTTCATCAATCTGTTGAGCCATCCTGTTAATCATCTTTTCAAGTTCAGTTACTTTACCTCCCGATTTTTTCAGTTTACTTCTTAACTCAGCTATGGTCTGCTTATTTTTTTGAAGCATTTCATAGATCATGTTAATATCACGATTTATCTGTTCTTTTTGATCGGTCTGTAATTCGCCATTACCTTCAGTGTTCTTTGAGATAAGCATCTCTGCCTGTTTAATAGAATCAAGATTCGACTGGATGTCGTTAAATGACTGAATATACCCATATAATGCGGTATCCTTTGTAAATCCGATGCTCATCAGGCTGTCATACTTTGCTTGGAGAGATTCGTATTCTTTTTGTTTACTGTTGCACCCAAAAACAAGGGGCATCACTAAAATGAGAAAGATCAGCTTTTTCATGGTTATCAGTTAAAGGTTACTATTTTATTATCCAATATTATAAAATGCAAAATTACCTCTTTATATCAATGTTTAGGTCTTTCATTGTACAAACAACTTCAAACTTAAGCACATTATTAACCGGATTCCACATTAGTTCTTTTGAACTAAGTTTTTGTCCATTAACAGTCACTAATGAAGGGTTTTCTTTAAGATTATGTATACAGAATTTGATGGTATTGTTTTCTTCAGCAAATTCCTTCTTTTTAGTTTCTTTCTTGATGTTAATTAAAAGCTCACTGGTATTGTTTTCGGTAGCATTAAATTTAATAGTTTCAAACTCACCTCTTTCATAAGCATCTGCTAATAACCCATCATCGTTATAAAGCAGGTAAGATGAAGTTTTGGCTAATGTATCGGAGTAATAATGCATTTCAAATTTCTTAAGAGAATAACTGGCAGTATTTTGAGTAGAGAGGCTCATAGGAATAAAGCTTCCACCTTTAATAAACACCGGTATATTATTCATTGAAAGAGCATATTTTATAGTGTTGCCACCTTTATATACTTGATTTGTAAGAAAGTCTATCCAAACGTTTCCTTTGGGCAGATATATTTCCTGGTACATTGCACCTGGTTTCTTTACCGGGGATACCAGAAAAGCATCACCCCACATATATGCTGAATCATAGGTCAACAAATTAGGATTATCAGTTTCATAATAGAATAGGGGAGTCATTAGAGGATATCCCTGAGTACTGTTTCTAAATGCAAGTGAATAGTTGTAGGGAAGTAATTGGTATCTTAAATTAATTGCATCCTTGGCAAATAACTCAGTTCTATAAGCTTGATAAACAGGTTCCGGAGGAATATGCTCTTGTGCATGAGGTCTGAATATTGGTTGAAACACACCATATTGGAGCCAGCGAACATATAGTTCATCATCAATCTTTTCACCTCCGGCAAACCCACCAAGGTCCGAATGCATGTAAGCCAGTCCCTGCATTCCCATTTGTAATGCTATTTCAGGTTGTGAGAACAAACCACCCCAACTTCGGTTAACATCACCCGACCAGGGCATCATACCATATCTCTGTGATCCGGCATAACCGGCGCGCATAAGAATGAAAGGACGCTTGTCAGGAAAATCTTTCTTGTAGCCATCATAAATAAGTTTGGCCCACTCATGTCCGTAAGCATTATGAATTTCATTGCCTGTGCCAACTGCATGTATAATATCGGCAGGGTGTACTTCAGGTTCTCCCAAATCACCCCAACATCCATCAATGCCCTGAAGTATCAAGCCTTTATAAATATTCCAAAACCACTCTCGTGCCTCAGGTTTATAAAGATCAATCAAACCGGTATTGCCAAAATAGAAATCGTAAGTATAAGGTTCACCATTTGATTTTTTGGCCAGTATGTCTGCTTTAACCGCTTCATCCCAACGCTTCGAGGTTGTTAAGATAAAAGGTTCAGTTACAAGTATTGTATTTACTCCTTTGTTTTTAAACCGCTTGATCATGCTAGCCGGTGAGGGGAAACTGTCGGTGTACCAATCTAAATTACCCATTGACCCTTTTATTTCCTTTCCAAACCAATAGATATCAATAATAACTGCATCCAGTGCGATATCATCTTTAAAGAATTTATCCACAGTGCGTTCAGTTTGTTTTTGTGTGTGGTATCCAAACCTGCTGCTGAAATTGCCAAGCGCCCATCGCGGCGGTAATGGTTGTCTTCCTGTTAGAAGTGTATATTGACTGGTGAGATCAAACCAGTCATTACCAGCAATAATGTAGTAATTAGGTATGCCACTGTATGTTTCGTATGAAATGGTATTAGTCTTTTTGCTATCGAGATCTAAATATCCCAACCCTGCATTATCAAACAGAACCGCATATTTATTTGATGACATCACAAGTGGAAGAGTGTAATTCATTAGTTCAGCATGAGTTTCATACCCATAATGAGCCCTGTTGTATAACATCAGCCTGTTGCCTCTTCTGTTCATTCCAAGCGCTCTTGCTCCACCTCCATAAAGAACTTCACTGTTAGTTATACCCAGGTTAATCATCCAACTGCTGTCGGCTTGTGAATATCCATACTGTTCTTTCAAAAGTGGATTACCCTTGTAAGAATAACTGATGTTAAAGGGTTGCTTATCAATTGTTACTGAAATACCTTCAGTACTTATTTTTATGTCATTGATCTCTTCAGTAAATGTAACCTGATTGTTTTCAGGTTTCATAACTGCAGCATAAGAGAAGTCTTTAACTTCTTTGTTTTGTGGTAAAAATGTAACATGAAGGATATTATCATTAAGGATGTCAATAACATATTTGCCATCACTTACCACTACCTGATATTCATGAGAGTCGATGCCTCCTGTATTTATGGTACTGATATATTGTCGTTGTGATTGTTGACCTGATACTTGTCCCAGCAACAGGAAAAGCAGGATAATACTGGCGGATAATGATTTTATTGGTTTCATTCAAGTCCATTTTACCGGTATAAAGTTAATCATTTCCAATCAACATACACACAAGCAACAGAACCTATGGAGTTAAGATTATCAAGGAAATAAAAGTACCTTTACAGCATGTTAGAATTCGCTAAAATATTTTTAAAAAAAGGCAGGGAAGAATCTATTAAAAGATATCATCCCTGGATATTTTCCGGTGCAATAGATAAAGTGGTAGGCAAAGTTGTGGATGGTGATCAGGTTGATGTTCTTGATTCAAATAGCAACTATCTGGGATCAGGCTTTGCAGCTTCCGGTAGTATTGCAGTTAAGCTTTACTGGTTCGGTCCATCTAAAGTCCCTGACAATCTTTGGTTAACAAAGATAACTAAAGCTTACGCACTGCGTAAAGCACTCGGATTTACCGATAATGCAGATAGTAACTGTTACCGTTTGGTATTTAGTGAAGCTGACGGATTACCCGGATTGATTATTGATTATTACAATGGAGTGGCTGTTATGCAAGCACATAGTACCGGAGTGTATCTTCACCGACAGGCAATATGTGATGCTCTCACTGAATTATATGGCAGCAAGCTTATTGCAGTATATGATAAGAGTAAAGAAACGCTGGCAAGGTCGGGAAGTACTTCTGAAGGAGATACATTTCTCTTTGGGTCAGCCGAAAATCTACTCGTAACAGAAAACAAACATCACTTTCATATAGATTTTATTGAAGGTCAGAAGACCGGTTTTTTCCTTGATCAACGTGATAACCGTAACCTACTGGCTAAGTATTCGGCTGGTAAAAAGGTACTTAATGTATTTTGCTACACCGGTGGCTTCAGTATTTATGCTTTGAATGCCGGTGCCAGGCATGTTACATCTCTAGATGCTTCTGCAAAAGCAATTGATGCGTTAGAAAAGAACCTTCAGCTGAATAACGGATATAAAGGAACACATAAAAGTGTGGTGGCTGATGCTAAAGTGTGGCTGCCCGATATGGATACAGATTATGATATCGTTGTACTTGACCCACCTGCTTTTGCAAAGCGGCAATCGGACAGGCATAAAGGACTTCAGGGGTACAAATTCATTAACTCAACAGCTCTTGCAAAGATAAAGAGTGGAGGATTGTTGTTTACTTTCAGTTGTTCACAAGCCATTAATCAGGAGCAGTTTACATCAATGATTATGTCATCAGCGCTTGAAGCACACAGGGAAGTGAGCATAATACACCATTTAGGACATTCAGCAGATCATCCGGTAAGTATCTATCATCCTGAAGGTGAGTACCTGAAAGGATTGGTATTATTTGTAGTCTAATCAGTCTCTTCTTGATTTGAATCCCCTTTCAGACGGTCAATATGTCGCCTGTCTTTTTTGGTAGGACGTCCAATACCCCGATCACGATGTTCAGCATTAAATTCCTTCATGAACTGTATGCGTTCATATTCCTCGGGAGGAGTAAGATCTTCAAGATAATCAATCACCAATTTGGCTGAAACCCTGTTATTTAATAGATCCTTAACTTTGATGGTTCTGTTTAGAGGACCGATGGAAAGTGCAATGATATCACCCACTTTAACGATTCTTGATGGTTTGACTGAATTACCATCAATCTTTACTTTACCTGCTTTACATGCATCAATAGCTTGATTGCGGGTTTTATAAATCCTCACCGACCAAAGCCATTTATCTATTCTCACATCTTCCATACAAACAGAGTATGAGTGGAACTATTTCTGTCTAAAGTAGATTAACAAAGGAACTCCTGTAAAATCAAACTGCTCACGAAGCCTGTTTTCAATGAAACGTCTGTATGATTCTCCAATATATTGAGGCATATTACAGAAAAATACAAAAGCAGGGTATGCTAGCTTGAGCTGTGTAATGTACTTTATCTTAACGTATTTGCCTTTTACAGTAGGTGGAGGATTGTTGGTGATGATTGGCATCATCACATCCATTAATTTATGTGTGGGTATTGATTTTGAACGATTCTCGTGAACCTGTTTTACAGTCTCAAGTGTTTTATGAATTCGTTGTTTATTGATTACAGATGTAAAAACAATGGGCACATCAGTAAAAGGAGCAATTTTACTCCTTATTAACTCTTCAAATTCCTTATGTGTATTTGATTGCTTCTCTACTAAATCCCATTTATTTACAACGATAACGATGCCTTTATGATTTTTATGAGCTAAACCAAAGATATTCATGTCCTGACTCTCAAAACCCTGAGTAGCATCGAGCATCAGAATGCAGATATCACTGTTCTCTATAGCTCTAACAGATCTCATAACCGAATAGAATTCAATATTATCGGTTACTTTCCCTTTCTTTCTCAATCCTGCAGTATCAACTAAAAAGAAATCGAAGCCAAAACTGTTGTATCTGGTATAAATAGAATCGCGTGTAGTGCCCGGAACGGGTGTAACAATGTTTCTTTCATCACCAAGCAGAGCATTGATCATTGAAGATTTTCCAACATTAGGCCGACCAACAAATGCAATCTTAGGTAAGTCAGGAAGCTCTTCAATAGTTTTATTTTCAAATTCCTTTACTACATCATCAAGCAGTTCACCGGTTCCACTTCCATTGATAGCAGATATTTCATACAATTTTTCAACGCCAAGTGCATAAAACTCAGCTGTTTCAGCAGAGCGGTATGCATTATCCACTTTGTTAACTACCAAAAAGACTTTACGAGTTGAGCGTCTGATCATGTTTGAGACCTCTTCATCGAGTGGAGAAAGACCTTCTTTTGCATCAACCATGAAAAGAATTACATCAGCTTCTTCAATTGCCAGTTCTGCCTGGCGACGAATAGCTTCCTCGAAAACGTCTTCACTTCCAACAACAACACCACCGGTATCAATGATTGAAAATTCAACCCCATTCCAGTCTGATAAACCGTAATGACGATCTCTTGTGACACCTGAAGTAGGATCAACAATTGCAGTGCGTGCCCCTGTGAGGCGATTAAAGAAGGTAGATTTCCCAACATTGGGGCGACCTACTATTGCGATTATATTTGACATATCCGTTAATAATAAAAGCCTTGATTAGTCAAGGCTTTTATTGATTTTAGTAGCGGGGGCAGGATTCGAACCTACGACCTTTGGGTTATGAGCCCAACGAGCTACCTCTGCTCCACCCCGCAGTATGTTTTACTTTATGTTTGTTAATTTGAGAGTGCAAAGATAATATTTTGTTCTTTTGCATGACAAATAAATTTTATTTTTTTAACTAATGGAACATAAGTCTGGTTTTGTCAATATAATTGGTCTGCCAAATGCTGGTAAATCTACCTTAATGAACGCAATGGTTGGTGAAAAGTTATCAATCATCACATCAAAAGCGCAAACTACACGCCACAGAATAATGGGAATTGTAAACGGTGATGATTTTCAAATCGTTTATTCCGATACTCCGGGCATCGTTTCGCCTCATTATAAACTGCATGAGTCGATGATGAAATTTGTGCACTCTGCTTTAGAGGATGCAGATATTTTCCTGCTGGTAACTGAAAAATCACAGGACCAACTGCAGGATGAATATATTCAGAGGCTTAATGATTCAGGCAAACCTATTATAGTAATAGTGAATAAAGTAGATCTGCACACGCAGGATGAAGTGATGGAACAAGTTAAGATGTGGGAGCAAAAAATGCCCGGTGCTACTGTTATTCCTGTTTCTGCCTTACATAATTTTAATCTCGACAGAGTCTTTAATACACTTATTGAAAAGCTTCCGGTTTCACCACCTTATTATCCTAAAGATGAATTGACTGATCGCTCTATGAGATTCTTCGTTTCGGAGATTATAAGAGAGAAAATTCTGATGTACTACAAGCAGGAGATACCTTATTCTGTGGAAGTTTCAGTGGATGAGTACAAGGAAAAAGAAACAATTACTCATATTACTGCCACTATTTATGTAAGTCGTGAATCACAAAAAGCCATTATACTCGGTCATCAGGGGAAATCAATTAAAGGACTTGGTATGTCGGCACGAAAAGACATTGAAGCATTTATCAATGCAAGGGTTTATCTCGATCTGCGTGTAAAAGTAAGTAAGGACTGGCGTGATGATTCACAGCAACTTAAACGGTTCGGTTACGAATTATAGACTCTTTATTTGATGTTTAGCATCAAATCATTGCCATAAAATGTAAGAAAAAGCCTGAAAGACCATCACACCTGAAGGTGTATTCGCAGCGTAAGACTTTGTCGTAATAGGTAACAAAATCAATTCCAAAGCCATAACCACATAGCACTTTCCCTTCTAAAGGATTTATATCAGGATTAATGGAAGGGAATACTCTGCCTGCATCGAGATGAGGGCCTGCATAGATGCTTAACGGAATAGTATTGAACCTCTCAGACTTAACAAAAGGCACATGTATTTCAATACCAGGCAATACTGCGTATCTAAGTTGAGTCTTTGCCAACCAATAGTGAGCTCCTTCAATGACCATATACTCATATCCTCTCACAAAATTCCTATCAAAGCCCAAAGCATTTTGCAGATAATATGGCTTTACTTCAGGAAAAGTAAGTTTGAGAGCTAATTCCGCTGCTGCATAAAGACGATTAGCTGCTTTAACATGACCTCTAATGGATGTTCGCCAGCTTTGCACATTAAAATTATTATTCAGATTTACCAAATATCCCAACTCTGATTCAAGATAATAACCTTTTAAAGGATATGTGCGATTATCGCGATAATCGGCTTTTATTAAATAAGAAAGTGACACTAATTTTGGATTATCAATTGTTGATTTAAGATAATCCGGATTTAGTGACTGAAGCGTATCATTGAACGTAAGAGACGAAAATTGTACTGTCAAACTATTGGTTACATAGTTTCCCGGCCGGTACCTTATACTTCCACCAATCAAAAAAGACTTTAGCATCACATGTTGACCATGATAAAATACCTGACGATTATTTTCTGTTGCAAAATTTATCTCTTTCTGTGAACTATAAGAAGTATAGAAACCTGCACCAATCGTCTTCGACGAGTTAATATATGGCCATTCATAAGAGGCTTCCACATAGGTACGATAACCTGCAAGTCCTTTTATATGTAGTTTTTCTGAACGCCCGCGAGCGTTTTCATGCTGATAATGCAGACCGGCAGATAAACGTGAAAGGTCATGATGCTGCCACCAATCATTGAAGTTACGATCAGGGTTTTCAATAAGTGGCCAAATCCACCAATACCAACGTTCACTAACCCTGACAAGGAATGTAATATGCTCACTGATTCCATCGTTAACAATGATAGCATCATGAAACAAGAGAGTTTTTAAGATATTTTCCTTTGATGCTGCAATTAATCTGCTCAGATCTTTTGTTTGCAATGTATCACCTTCATGGAATAGTAATTCCCTGGCAATTATTGACTCGTCAGTCTGTTCATTACCAACAATAATGATCTTGTCAACGATAATTGTACGTAATGATGAATCATTGACTGAGCCCGGTTCTTGTGCACTGGCAGAAGTCATCAGAGAACAAAGGAGAATAGTCAGGCAAAAGCGGCAAATGAGCTGCATTAATCAGATATCAAGAAATTTCATTAATGAATCATATCTGTCGAGAAGGGTTTCATCGAAATCATTCTTAAAAAATGAAGCTTTTATTGTATAATTGAATCTTTCGAAAGTCGACATAAGGGAACTAATATCCATACGGTTTACTTTTAAGGTAACTTCCATCTTGGTAGAATCGGGCAACATCATAACATATAGACTAAGTATAATGGCATCATTTGATTCTACAATTCTGGCTATTTCACTCAACAGGAAGTCACGTACTCCTATTTCAAGTACAATAATTCCACCGGGATTATCAACAGCGGCTAATCGGGCAAAATATTTTGTGAGGCACTGCAAGGTAATGGAACCAACATAATGATTTTTGTCGTTTAGAACCGGTATGAGAGTAAGCTTCAGCTCATGTACAAGTTTTATTATATCATAAACATGCTGTGTTTCGAGCACATAAGGATTCTTTAATGAGAGGGGATGATTACCAAGGGGTTCATCATAACTATTTAGCTCATAAATATCAGTCTCAGAGATCAAACCAAGAAAATCTTTATTATTGACAATAGGCAGGTGTGATACTTTAAATTCCTCCATCCAGTTAAGTGCAGTCATTCCGGTATCAGAAGTTTGAAGTGGCATAATTGTGTCACTTATAAGGTCTTTGGCAATCATATTGATCTCCTATATTACAGTAGTTCAACAAAAGTAATCAAAAATGGTTATTGAAAGACGTGTTTAACCGGGTCAAGATATAATTGCTAATTTTGCTCTTTTAATAAAATGTCTTTATGACTAAGCTTAGTGTAAATATCAATAAAGTAGCCACGTTGCGTAATGCACGCGGAGGTAATTTGCCAAATGTTCTTCAAGTAGCACTTGATTGTGAGAAATTTGGAGCACAGGGAATAACTGTACACCCTCGTCCAGATGAACGCCATATCAGGTATCAGGATGTCTATGATTTAAAACCCGTTTTATCTACTGAATTTAATATCGAGGGTAATCCGGAACAGAAATTTATGGATCTGGTACTTGCTGTTAAACCTCACCAGGTTACATTAGTCCCCGATGCTCATGATGCCCTAACTTCTAACCATGGCTGGGATACAAAGACCTACAAGAATTATCTCACAGATATTATCAATGAGTTGCATAAACTCAATATCCGCACTTCCATCTTTGTTGATCCAGTGACGGAAATGGTTGAAACTGCAGCCTTAACCGGAACCGACAGAATTGAGTTATATACTGAAGCATATGCTTATAATTATAGCAACAACAGGGAAAATGCTATAGCTCCATTTGTTGAAGCGGCTGCTGTTGCCCGTAAGTTAGAATTAGGCATTAATGCAGGACATGATTTAAATCTTGACAATTTGAAATATTTCCATTCAC
>JBLMZZ010000180.1:0-18670 GCA_050259095.1 Omnitrophica WOR_2 bacterium
GCTAAAAATTCTATTGTGAGATTTGAATATACTTCTTACATTTGAACCGTTTCAAAGAAAACTTTCACCTTTCAATTAAGCTTCATTATGAGAAAAATCTTTACGCTGGCACTCTTATGTACCTGTTTCACTTTTGGACTAAAAGCTCAGGTGCTGGTGAGTACCGACCCTATGCTTAAGAATGCAATTCTTGAGGAGTTTACAGGTATTCATTGTACCTATTGTCCTGATGGGCATGCTATTGCAGCATCTATCATGGAAAGTAATCCAGGCAGGGTTTTCACCATCGCCATTCATCAGGGATCATTTGCTTCCCCATATGCAGGTGAGCCTGACTACCGTACCATTTTTGGTGATCCTATCGCTAATCAAACCGGTTTAACTGGTTATCCTTCAGGAACAGTAAACCGCCACCTTTTCAGTGGGGCTGCTACTGCTCTTAATCGCGGTTCATGGGCTGCAGCCTGCAGTGAGATCATTGCTCAGACTTCACCGATGAATGTAGGTATTTCTTCACAGTTCGATGAAGCTACACGTCTGCTAACTGTTCAGGTTGAGCTATATTATACAAGTGACGCACCTACTTCAAGCAATTTTATCAATGTTGCTCTTATTCAGGATAGCATCTATGGTCCGCAAACTGGCGGAGGTGCAGGAAGTAATTACAGGCACATGCACATGCTCCGTTACATGGTAACAGGACAGTGGGGTGATCAGGTTACTACCACAACTGCCGGTTCTCTGGTTACACGTACTTACACTTATACCGTTCCTGCAGCTTACAACAATATTCCTGCAGTAGTTGAAAATATGAAGGTTGTTGCCTTTGTTACAAAAGATCACCAGGAGATTTATACCGGTGATGAGGTTGACGCTATTGGCGGAACAAACATGTACATTGGTAAGATTACCTCAGAAGAAGCTTACATTCAACCTTCAGTAAGTGGCTATCAACGTATCTTTAATGTGGAAGCCAACAGCAATATCGCAGGTACTGAACCTTTTGAACTATGGCTTGAAAACGAAAATGCTCCAGCTGACTGGCAGGCATCTTACGAAATTGACGGATTAGAATATACCGGTTCCACAACTATTGATCTGACAAAGGATGTTGCCAAACAAATCACTGTTAAGGTAACACCTGGTCTTACAGCCGGTTTCCCGGGATATGTTCTAAAGATGAAATCGGTGAATAATCCAACAGCTCCTGAGAAAACATTCAAGGTTATGGTTGTTTCGGGTGTAACTGACCTTTTGGTAAATGGAACAGGCGGACCACAATCATCAGATAATCAGGATGCTTATCTTGATGGTTTTGATGCAGCCGGTATAAGTTCATATGCTGTAGTGGATGCAAACGTAATGCGTGATATGATTAATGCTCACGCTTATGAAGGTGTGCTTGCTTGTTGGCTAAATATTGCATGGACTTTCCCTGCACTTACTGATAGTCAGGCAGAAGCTGTAATGGACTATATGGATGCAGGTCATAATATTTTTATTGCCGGACAAGATATAGGATGGGATATTATGAGTGGTGCTACCGGATCAAATGGTAATGCCATAACCCGTAATTTCTTTACCAATTACCTGAAAGCCGGTTTTGTAGATGACGGCTCATCAACAAATAATAAGCTTAATGCAAATGCTGCTGATCCTATTTATGGTGCGGTGCCCCAGAGTACAATCGTTGATGTATATGCCGGCAATATGTATCCTGATGTGATCACCGCTCAAACAGGTGCCGACGTAATATTCAACTATACTGTAGCAACTAAAAATGCTGCTGTTAAGTATGATGGCATTTGGCGCTCTGTTTATTTTGGTGTTGGACTTGAAATGCTTAGCAATGTGGCTGTCCGTAATCAGATCATTAGTCTTACCCGCCAATGGCTATCAGCCGAGATGGTTGGTGTTGAGTACAATGAAGCAGTAAGTGCTTTGATGAGCGGTCAGAACTATCCAAATCCTGCAACTACCTATACTTATATACCTGTTTCGAAAGACGCTAACGGTGGTCAGCTCGAGATATATAATATGAACGGTACCCGCGTAATAAGTCAGGCTATTGGTAGTGAACTTTTATATAAAATCAACCTAAACAATTTACCTGCTGGCATATATACTTACCGTGTGGTGAATGGTGACAAAGTTTCAGAAACTCATAAAATGAGCCTGGTTAAATAATCAGGTTTGAATCCGATACAAAAAGCCGGTAATTCCGGCTTTTTGTATAATAGGATGGCTATGAATGTTGACTAAAAGATATGAAATTCTATCAGTTCTCAAAAGACATTAAGAGTGGGTTTTTAGACTTCTGTAGTGATATAGAGCGCTTTAATGCAACTGTTTGTTTTGATTTTGAAGATAGCATTTCTACAAGTGATAATAGTGATAGTGAAAAGGAAACTCACCGTGACCTATTGATACAGGCACTTAGAGATTTATCTCCTAAAGTATCTTTTGCTGAATTTGGTTTTCGAATTAATCCGGTGAGTTCAAGTATTTACGGTTCTGATATGGCTACCTTGAATTCAATTAATCGGCTGGAGGTGTTGTTTGTGCCGAAGATTGAATATCCCGCTGAGTTAGAATGCATTTTAAATGACCTTAAATCGGAGGTAAATCAGCTGATTCCCATCATTGAAACAAAAAAGGGCCTTGAAAACCTGTCTTCAATTCTTGCCGTTAAAGATCACCGTATTCGTAATATCGCCTTTGGGCATTGTGACATGAACTTAAGTATGGGGATATTTCCGTTCTTTCATCAGGATTCAGTTGAATACTGGGAATGGATTGATTACCTGAATGGACAATGTGCTGCTTTTAATATTGGTCTGATAAATTCACCGGTGCTGGAACTTAAAAATGATCATCTGTTGAAGGATACATTGTACAGAGGTATGGAATACACTAGTATCAGAGGACAGATTACACTGTGCAAACAACAAACACTTTTAGGTGCTACATTAAACGGTACTAATAAGTTAAATAAAGCACACTTTGGGAGTAACATTACAAAGCAATTGGTTACTAACAATGAAGCGCACTTGAGCAGTGATAATAAACTCCTGTGCATTAACAAAGCAGCTGACAGAATATTACATAACTATATTGCTATTGAATTAATTGAGCTGTACGAACGGTATAAATTAACTGGTAAATCATTTGCAGTGCTTCCAGGTGGTAGGTTGATTAGTCCGCAGGAGTATTGTGCTGCAGTTAAACTCATGAGTTTATGAAGGCTCTTATTGTAGGTGGTTGTTTTACTTGTCAGCACAACATAAGCTTTGAGAGATTATATCATCAATCAATCAGAAATAAGTTTATCGATGGGGGAGATCTTGATATTGAGATTAAAACCATTACTTATAACCGGTTGTCAAGAGTGTTGAATAAAATTGAGAAAGTGAGGGAGGTTTATCCTTTTGATCTTTTAATATTTCATCTGCGTACCGAACCGTTATTAGGTATGATAAAGATCTATTATAAGTATCCTGATGAATATGGTTGCCTCAGGCGATTTTTAAATGTGCCATTAAACCGTTTGCCGGTTGAAGTAAAGCAATATAACGCTGTACCGATTGGTAATACTCAGAGTCTGAAGAAGAATGACACAATCCTTCACAAATATATGCGCCAATTGAATTACTATATAGGAAGTGTTGTTGGCAATAAAAAGAGGGCAATTGATCTTTATGAGAAATGCGTACTTGGATTAACCGGTTATTGTAAGGAGAATTGTGTTCAATTTCTATTACTGGGACCTGCATCACGACCGGTTTCAAAGTTTGAGAACAGGTTATCACGTGACATCAGTGGTGCTTTTAAATCTCTTACCGACAGGGAACAATTAAATTATTTAGAATTATTGGGTGAAAGAACGGCCGACAATAAACCGATGTTCTTTGATAACGGGTTTAATGTAAGTCAGGAAGGGCATGATGAGATTGCTGATAAGATTTTCACTTTTCTGCAAACATTAAAATTAGTGCCAAACCATTGAAAGAAAGAGCAATTTTAAATCTGCAAACTTTAAAAAAGTACCAAACTGGTCTGCACTTTAAAATTGATGCATTAAATATAGCAAGGGTAAAAGCGCACGAATTAAAATTAATTAACGATAGCTTTGGCAATTTCATCCCTCATTTCAAGAAATAGTGGGCGCAGTTTACTATCACCATCCGTGCCATAGTTCACAATCAACGACATAATGGTATTGTGGTTGGGAAAATAGAACAGGTCGGCACTATATGCAAGATCACGACCCCTATGTCCCCAGGCATAATCAGTATCAGGATTCCCAATATCAATGAAATCCTTAAAGCAGGCAACTCCTAATTGCTTACGTGATTCAACAACAGGATGAAAAACAAGCATTTGATCCAGAGATTCCTGAGTCAGCAAGGTCTTTTGTACAAACAGGGCATCTGCAAACAAGTACATATCCCACACGGTTGAATAGACTCCACCATAACCGTTACCACTTCCTGTATTCCACTGAGTTAGATTTTCAATATTTCCGTTGTTGTAGAGGTCAAAATAGCCCTGTGCAATACTGTTGTTTGGAAGTGTTTCGTGCCAGTAATAATATGTATCTGCCATTCCAACAGGATTAAAGATCTCGTTGCGAAGGGTCTCGGTATGAGGTGCACCGGTGGCAGCTTCAACGACCATACTTAACAACAGGTAATTGGTATTAGAATAACCGGCAGTATCAGCAGGATTGAAGGCAAACATAGCTCCCTTATCGTAAACATACTTCAACAGGTCGTCGGCAGTCCATTTCTTCGAAGGATCATTTAATACCTGGAGATAGAAGTTATTATCATCAATAACATCATAAATGCCCGATGTATGATTCATAAGATTGCGAATTGTGAGTGGTTGGTCACCATTTGAAATTCTGCTAAGTTTATCGGGAGAAATGAATTTACTAACCGGATCATTGAGTGACAACACTCCTTTTTCCTGAAGACGCAATATGGCAACACCAAGCATCATCTTTGTTATGCTTGCAATTTTTGATATATGGCAGGGTTGCATTGGAATACCTTCGGCCAAATCAGCCATTCCTGCTGAACCGATATAAAAGCCGTTATCGTTCTTAATAAGTAAAGAAATGCCAGGCAGTCCATAAGATGCATACTTTTCAATGATAAATTGAAACTGAGCGCTCTGTGGATTGGTTTTATATAAAGATTCTACTTCGAGCGGGCACTGAAGCAGCACCGGTTTTTGTATTTCATCAGTTGCACACGACTGGAACAAGAGGAATGAAACGAGCAGATAATATATATTCTTAATTTTTAACATGGTGGTTACGAGAGCTATGATTTTGGACAATCTAAACGTGTTGGGACACCTTTGCCTGGTGTTACTGAGTTTTTAAACAGTGTAAATTGCATACCCAATGACAAGATACCATTGGGTAAGATGGGCACATAATTCTTTACAAAAGGCATTTGAAGCCTGAAATCGTAATTAATGAATAAACGCCTCATATTGAAGTGATATCCTGCATCATAACCGACACCTACACCTGCTCCGCCAACAAGATACAATCTTGCGGGATCGATAGATTTATGCCACATACCATCAGCTCTTGTAAATTTCTCAGTATGCAGAAAGGCACCCATTGCTCCGGCATGTAATGATAATTCGGCTGTAAATCTTTTAATGTATAGCCTGTAACCTGCTTGTGTGGTAAGCACAAATGCATGATTTACATACTGATGATTATACCATGCAAGTCCTATATTCTGAAACCACTTGCCGGTATATACCTTGTTTCCACCAAGAGAATAGGTATTAACATTTTGGAAAAGGGGAGTTCTAATGGTTTCTTTCCAGCCGAACTCATAGTTTACAGCTACACCAAGATGGGTCGGCTGATTGAAGACTGCGGTAAGAGATGCTGGTGGGAGCAGTGTTGCATTATTAAAAATACTGACAGAAAATGGTTTAGATTTCCATGACTGGCAAGGACTTAGAAGTGGCAATAAGATGAATATCAGCCAGAACCTGTATTTCATAAGAGATTACGATCAGTGAGTAAAGATAAGAGATTATTTCTTTTTATTCTTAAAAGGAACACTGAGTCCAAGCCATGGTAAAGCAATAAAATCCATATCCTTTTCAATAGGAATGAACAATCCATAATCAATGCCAATGTGAGAGGATAATGTTCGACCTCCAATTGAAAAAAGTACTAATGAGACATCCTCAGTTTTAATATAATAATTTTCAGAAAGTATGTATCCCTTTGGCCCTGTGCGTGCCATAAAGCCGAGAGTTATTACAGGTCGTTTAGCCCAATCACTTCCGGCATATCCATAACCTAATCCAAAAGTAAAATTGTCGTTACGATTACCAAGCGTTGCTACTCCATAAGCAATACCAAAACCCGAGTTAGGCTGGAAGCCCGCATTACCTGCAAGAATCCCCGCACCAATACTGAATTGGTCTTTTGTGATAGGGATTGAGAATTTGGGTACTATCCAAATAGGTGAATATTGTGCAGCATCAGCTCCGAACAGAAAAAGAGGTATTAACCCCACCCCAATAGAAAAGTTATCAGTTAGTCCCAAACTAATCTGATTCATCATAATCCATAAGTTTTGATAATAACCTTCTCCTTTTTTCAGACCAAAACCATTAGGTGCCCAGAAATATCTGGATGATTGTGTATTCTCGAGCCACACTTTGCCATCAACAACATTTTTTGCTTCAAGTTTAGTCATCTTTATGATGTCGGCTTTTTTGATAATGATAGTACCAAGTTTTTCGGTTTTGAGTGTTATCTGTTCTTGATCATCAGCCATTAGTACTCCTGTAAACTGATTACCATCTGTTGTTTCAACCTGATAAAGATTGAGTGTATCAACTTGCTGCTGGGCTTTTGTAGTCAGGCAAAGTATGCTGAATAACAGAGCCATCATGAGTAATAGTAATGCTTTCTTCATGATCCGGATTTTAGGTAAACCTATGTAAAAATAGACAATTTGTTGGTAATTAGCAAGAAAACAACGGTGGCATAATCTTAATATAATGTTGAATGGCACTATTAATACTTTTCTTTGAACGACATTGTTTGGCGTAGTGACGTTTTACTTTTGCTGCATACAAACAAACAACAGAGTAAGTAATCATTTTAACGGAGGTAAATCATGAATCAGGAAGTAACAAAAACAAGGAAAAGGGTAAGAACTAATATGCTTAGGCAGTCAGCTGATTTGTTCAAACATGACAATAAAAATAAATTAACATGGCTTGCAAAATTACAAGCAGAACTTGATCTTGATGTAGTAGAGATCGTTACAAACCATCAATAAATGGAGATTTATTTAAGATATGGCTGGGTGGTAAGGAATAATTTTACGAAATTGCACTATAATTTCCACAGTCATGTCAAAAAGAGAATCCATTACCCGGTATAGCCTTATAATTAAAAAGCTCAGAAAACAACCGGCAACATTTGAAGAAATAGCCGATTATCTCGACAGGCAGTCGGAACTTGAAGAGTACAATTTCAATATCTCAAAGAGGACTTTTCAACGCGATCTCAATGATATCAGGGAAGTTTATAGGATTGACATTCAATATAACAGGTCACAGCAATGTTACTTTATCACTGAGGATGATCATCCTGAGATCAATGAACGTATATTGGAAGCATTCGACATATTTAATGCACTTAACATGACTGACCGACTATCGAATGATATTCACTTTGAAAAAAGAAGACCTCAGGGTACCGAGCATCTGAACGGTATTCTGTATGCTATCAGGAACCGCATAAGACTAAAGTTTAATCATAGCTCCTTTCAGGATGAGATGTTTACTGAACGCACCTTCGAGCCTTATGCATTAAAGGAATTCCGTTACCGGTGGTACATGATAGGTAAAGACCTGAAAGACGAAAAGATTAAAACCTTTGGTCTTGATCGTATCAATGACCTTGATATTACACGTCAGCGATTTGCTTTTCCTGAAGACTTTAATGTAAATGATTACTACAGAAATTGTTTTGGAATTATAAGCCCGAATGCTGAAAAGCCCTTTCAAATTCAGTTGATGTTTGAGCCATTGCAGGGGAAATTCATTAAATCGCTTCCACTCCATGAATCACAGAGAATTATTGAAGATAATGAAGAGGGTCTGCTAATTGAATTAACTCTGTTTTTGACGTATGATTTAGTGATGGAACTCCTGTCTTATGGTGGGAATGTAAAAGTTATCAAGCCACAGGAACTGGTTGACATGGTTAAACAGGCTCATGAAAGAGGGTTTTCGGTGTATAAGTAAGTATGTTCAGTTCTGCCTGTAACTATTCAACTCCGAAAGGATCATCTTTTTCTCGGTACGTAAACGAATGGCAGTTATACCTTGTGAGAGGTCGTTGGCTAATTCAGTAAGGAACTTTATTTCCTCTTCATCAAAGTATTCAGGTTCACGGGCGTATACCATAATTGCGCCATATGCTTTTCCATCTGTTATAAGAGGTATCGCTGCTGAAGATGCATAGCCACGCTTAACTGCTTGTTCACGCCAGGGAGTAAACTTGGGATCAGTAAGAAAATTATTACAAATGGTTATATGCGAGGTTCGAATAGCAGTTCCTGTTGGTCCACGGCCCCTTTCAACATCGGCATATGTAAGGTTTAAGGTTTTCAGATAATCTTGTTCAAAACCTGAACTTGCAACAATTGAGATGCTCTTCTCTTCATTATTATCAGCAAAGCCAATCCACATTAATGGATAATCACAATCTTTAGTAATTATACGACACACACTTCTAAGTAGCTGGTTTTCTGAAGTTGAGTACATCATGGCATGGTTAGACTTACTGAGTGCAGTAAATTTAGTTACATGCATACGATATTCGAGTTCAGCAGCTGTTCGTATTGATACTTGCTTTAAAATCATCTCAGAGACCTTCGTGTCTTTGAGTGGTTTACGACTAATAACTGCTATTAGTCCTACCGGTTTTCCTGATGCACCCCATAATGTAATACCAATATAACTTTCTGCAATCATTTCCTGAAGAACAAGGTCTTTTGGGAATAATTTTCTAACCGATGAAGGAAAACAACAAACAGGGTTACCTACTACTTTGCCGCAGGGAGTATCTTTAAGAAAATAGCGAACGTTGTCATCAAACTTTCCATCGTAATATACTGCTACAGTTTCAGCTTCCTGATTACCAAACAGTTTATCTATGCAAACATAGTCAGCTTTAAGAATTACCGAAAGATACTCTGCAAGTGACTGAAAGAAATCACGTTTTTCATTAGCCCAACTATAACTCAATAAATATGATTGGGTGTCCTCAATGAGCTTCTTATAAGTGATATCAGTAGCCACAATCACAATGTTATCCATAGTTTCATGATATCCAATATCTAAACGAAGAAAGAGTATATCGCCTTTAGGCATAAACATCCTTACTTCGCAATATTGATTCTTTTTGGAAACAGTGACATTCATCCAAGCCACCTTAAATCTTTCAATATCCTGCCTGAGTATTAAGGAAAGGAATAGCTTATTCTTTACAGCTTTATGGGTTTCATTAAATAAATCAAGGGCAGGTTGATTAACTTCAATTATCCTTAATTCAGCATCTAAAATTATTATGGCAACCGGGTAGTCGACTATCATTGGCAGAATAGTAAAAAACAAATATAATCAATTTTAAAAGTTGAACTGATTAATTCAGAATTTTTAACGGAATTAGTGCCACCTCTAGTGATTGAATAAAACAATCTTTGAGAAGCCTTGTTTCATATGGCATAAGCATTAAAAGCTTAGGCGTTTTATTTGTGTATATGGGAAATATAGAATCCAACTACAAATTACTATTACAGGAGTCGCCCTCCAACTATCTCATCTTATCACCTGAACTAATAATCGTTTCTGTTAGTGATGCGTATCTTGAAGCAAGCGGTAAGAACAGAGAAGAAATAGTTGGTAAATATCTCTTTGATATTCTTCCATCACAGCATTTTAGCCAGCTTGAACAAATGAATGAAAAGCTGTTGCATTCAAATGAAGAGCTGGAACAGATAGTATATATTGCTTCTCATGATCTGCAACAACCCTTACGCACAATAAGTAATTACATTGAATTAATAAATGAGGAATACGAAGGAAGTATTGAAGAAAATGTTAATCAATACTTACGGTTTATTGCAAATTCAACTGTTAAGATGAGAAATCTGATTAAAGATTTACTTGATTATTCGAGAGTGGGTGCAAGGATTAACGTTGAAACAGTTGATACGAATATTGTAATAAAGGATGTTATTGAAGATCTTGCTGCTTCTATAACTGAAAAGAAAGCAAAGATTACTTTTAAAGATTTACCTGTAATTAAGGGTGATGATATAAAACTACATCAGTTATTTCAGAATCTGTTGAGCAATGCTATAAAATTTCACCGCAAAGATATTACTCCTGAAATAAAAGTTGAAGTTGAGAAGACTGATAATGGTAATATATTCTCTATTATCGATAATGGTATCGGTATTGAACAGGAGTATCTTACAAGGTTATTTGTCATTTTCAAGCGTTTACATAATGATCGCGAATATCCCGGCACAGGAATAGGATTAGCTATATGTAAGAAAATTGTTCTATTACATGGTGGAAAGATCTGGGTTGATTCAGTACATGGTGAAGGTAGTGCATTCAGATTCTTTTTACCGGATGAAATATTGACTTTATGAAAAAACTTAATTGTATACTGTTGGTAGATGATGATCACACTGATAACTTATTTCACTCTAACAGAATCTTAAAATCAGGGGTATGTGAACACATAGAAATCGCTTACGATGGCAGAAAAGCCCTTGATTATTTAATGGAAGTTCACAACTCAGGTGATAAGAATAATCATCCTAAACCTGATCTGATATATCTTGACATCAATATGCCAAAGATGAATGGGTTTGAATTTTTAGAGAATTATGAGAAATTGGATGAAAAAGTAAAATCAGACATAGTTATTATCATGCTTACAACCTCTCTTAATCCGGATGACAGGAATAAAGCTCTTCGGTTTAAGGAAGTGAATGAATTTCAAACCAAACCATTAAGTGTTGAGTCGGTTATTGAAACTGTTGAGAAGTACTTTTAATGCGCAAGAAGACGAATGACAGAGTTAGGGAATTAATTAAAAAAGGACACAAAGCACCTTTTTACAAATCAGTGCAACCAATGCTGGCAACGTTGGTTGATAAGCCTTTTGATAAAGTAGGTTGGACTTATGAGGTAAAATGGGATGGATACAGGGCAGTTGCTTTTTTAAATAAAGATATAGTTGAAATTAAATCAAGGAATGACAAGTCATTCAACATTAAATTCTATCCGGTTTATGAAGCCCTGAAAACGCTTAAACTTAATGTAATCATTGATGGGGAAATTGTGGTAGTTAACGAAAAAGGTACCTCGCAATTCAATGCATTGCAAAACTGGAGAAGTGAAGCAGATGGTAATTTGCTCTTTTATATTTTCGATATACTCTGGTATGATGGTATAGATATTAAGAGCCTTCCACTCATTGAACGAAAAGAAATCCTCTCCGAAATAATAGATGAGAATTCAATAATACGATTAAGTAATAACTTCGATACTTCAGGTATCAGTTTCCTTGAAACAGCTCGCAAAATGGGATTGGAAGGTATAATGGCCAAAAAGAAAAGCAGTCCTTATACCGTTGGGAGAAGAACCACCGATTGGCTCAAAATTAAAGCAAACAAGCGACAAGAGGTGGTGATAGGTGGCTATACCATAAATGAAGGCACCAATAAGGGCTTCAGCTCTTTATTGGTGGGAGTTTTTGATCATGGCAATTTAATCTACACCGGTAAAATTGGCACCGGTTACAATTCTAAAATGCAGTCGGACATGCTTAAACAATTCGGGGAATATGTTATTGATGACAGCCCATTTGTTATTAAGCCTGATGTAAATAAACCAAGTCGTTTCAGACCAAATCCCCCACATGCAAAAGTGATATGGCTCAAGCCGGTATTGATTTGCGAAGTAAGCTTTTCTGAAATGACACCAGACGGAATAATGCGACATCCGTCATTTGAAGGAATGAGGAATGATAAGGAAGCAAAGGATGTTGTCCTTGAGAAAGATAATAAGCTTGAGGATTTATAACCTACATATCTGTTTTCAATTCAACAAGATGCATTCCACAAACAGGACAATTACCTGGTTGGTCATATAGTTTATCTCCTTCGCAATGCATAGGACAATAATATTTGGGTACGCCCTGTTTAGTAGGTGATTGCTCATCCATTAAGTCATTCACCCTGGTATCAAGTTTCTCATCCTCCCTTAAATCTATTGATGGAGGAGGGATTGGAATTGGTGCAGGCTCTGTTGGTGCAATGGGTGGCGTTGTAGCCTGTACTTTATTGGTTGCACTAGTTTCTTCGTCTTTTCTTCTCATATCATGTTAGCTTTAGAAAACTAACAAGGCAATTTTATAAAAGGTTCTATAGAAAGAAAAGTAATAAAATTAATTCGGACAAAAATGTCCTTTATTCAATTTTAATTGTTATATTTGCATCGTTAAACGATAAGATAATGTTCTCAAAAGCATGTGAGTACGGCATTAAATCAATGATCTATATTGCTTGGAAGTCTCGACAACAGGGTAGGGCCGGACTTAACGATATAGCTGCTGAGATAGATTCACCGGTATCATTTACCGCTAAAATATTGCAGAAGCTTGTCAAAAGCGGTTTGTTACATTCAATAAAAGGCCCAACAGGTGGGTTTGAGATTAGTGAAGAGCAGGCAGCCGGAATCAGGTTAAGCCAGATAGTGACAGCAATAGATGGTAATCAGGTTTATATGGGTTGCGGTTTAGGTTTTAATAATTGTAGTGATTTGAAACCTTGCCCAGTACATTTGAAATTTAAACTTGTCAGAACTGAATTACGTGAAATGCTTGAAGAAACTACCCTTGCAGGACTTACTAATGACATCAATAGTGGATTGTCATTTCTGAAAAGAAGTTAACATTGGTCTAGGTCATAAAGTTAACACAATAGTGCAGGTTGATAAAAACATGTGATTAGTTAGATACAGAACTCTATAAGAGTAAAAAGATAATAACAAAAAAGCAAATATTATGGAATTCACAAAGAATAGAAGCGTAGGTTCATATGTTGCCGACAATTACAAGGCAGCATCAGTTTTCCAAAAATACGGTATTGATTTCTGTTGCAGAGGAGGCATTTCAATAGAAGAAGTGTCGGCAGCCAACAATATTGATGCTGATAAATTACTTGCAGAACTGGAGGAAGCTTTAAGTGAAAAAGACACTACAGGTATAGATTTCCGGTCATGGCCACTTGATTTACTGGCAGATTATATTGAAAAGAAACATCACAGATATATTGAACGTACAGTTCCTGCATTAAACCAGTACCTTACAAAGATATGTGAAGTTCATGGAGCACGCCACCCTGAACTGCCTAAGATTAGAGAAGCATTTAACACTGCTGCTTCAAACCTTTCTGCACACATGCAGAAAGAAGAAATGATGCTATTCCCTTACATTCGGAAAATGGTAGCATCAAAAGAAAGTGGTGAGAAGATGGATTCAGGATTCTGGACCGTGAAAAATCCTATACATGTGATGATGTCCGAACATGATGCAGAAGGTGAACGGTTCAGGTTAATCTCTTCACTGAGCAATAATTATACTGCTCCTGAGGATGCATGTAAAACCTATGAAGTTTCATTTGCATTACTTAAGGAATTCGAAGCTGATTTACATTTGCATATTCATCTCGAAAACAATATTCTCTTTCCTGGTGCAATTGCAATGGAAGCAACTTTGATGAATGCTTAAAAAGTGATTATTCCTGAGGAAGGTATATGTCGAAACGTGCACCTTTGCCTGGTTCGCTTGAGGCAACAACATAACCGTGATGGTTTTCAATTATCTTTTTAACAATTGCGAGGCCAATACCGGTACCTCTGTATTGATCCTTTGCATGAAGACGCTGGAAAAGTCCAAATATTTTTTCACTATATTTTGGTTCAAAGCCAATACCGTTATCGGTATAAGAAATGTGGGCAAATAATTTATGAGGTGGGAAGTTCTTATATTGTATAGAACTTCCTTTTATTAATTGACACTGTATTTGGATTTGTGGAGGATTGCCCTCCTTAGCAAATTTGAAAGAATTATTAATCAGATTATAAAGTACCTGACGAATCTGAACTGGTATAACTTTAACTACGCATGAAGATTCAATTTCAATGGTAGCATATTTTCTTTTAATCTCCTCACTAAAATCATCCTTCACATCATTAATGATTTTTACGATATCTATTTTTTCAAATTTAGTCTTCTCAGAATCACTTGTCGAGTATGCAAGCAAATCATCAATAATATTTTGCATTCTCTTAACTGAATTATTCATCCTACTCAGGAGATCTTTACCTTCATTACTTAAATTTTGCTTTTCAGTATCAACAATCCTTGAAGCGATTATTTGTAGTTTTCTAAGTGGTTCCTGAAGATCATGACTTGAGATGTGGGCATATGATTGGAGCTCAGAATTCATTTTACCGAGCTTCACATTCTTTGACTCAAGATTACGTTGGTAAGCTTGGATTAATTTCTCATTATTCTTCCGTTCAGTAAGATCTGATATAATAATTCCAACAGTTGATAATTTCGGTTGAAGTGATGTGAGCGAAATATAAACCGGGATAATTGTATTATTTACCAAAAGATTTACTTCACCTTTTGTTTTATGTGTATGGGCACCATCAAAAAGTGCACTAAAAGCCTGTTTAGATTCAGGATCGATGAAATCGAAAATTGAAGTGCCTATTATTCTTTCCTCAGGCAACTTAATCAGGTCTGAAAAATATGGATTAGTATATACAATAAGACCTTCCTCGGTAACATTTAAAGCTCCTTCGCCACATTCTTCAATCAAAACCCTGAATGCAAAATCACTGCTTTGAAGAGTGTAAATTTCTGCTTTGTTACTATCTCTCTTTATTGCAAACGCATCAACTTCACCTGCTTTAATTGCTTCAATAAGTTGTTCAGCTTCTTCTAGCCGGCTTTCAAGATCCTTTAACCGTGTGTTGTTTCTTACAATTAACTTTTCATTCATAAATTTTGCATAAATCGTGCTATAACGTAGGTCATTTTGTATCTGACATTAATGATCGAATCGTATTCCCAGAGCTTTAATAACTTTTTCGGTATTGTTAAAACTACCAATAATCAACTTCTTAGGCAGAGGAAGTTGCTTTACTAAAGAAGGACTGAAAATTATGTGTTGTTCTTCAAGAAGTTCAGGGTGTTTATAAATATCAATGATTTCGAGTTCAAATGTGTCCTTAAGATATTCATCACAAAGCTTTTTGATATTTTCAATAGCTTCCATAGACTTTAGAGACATACCTGAAACAAATAGCTGGAGAACCAGTTTTTCTTCTGTAAAAAGTACAGGAATATCACTTTTTTTATCTTCGCTCATTTTTGAGTTTTTAGCATTCTGTTTCAGCTATTTTACTAGTATCTTTTACTGGTAACTTTTTAATTATTTTCTTTTAAGGGTCTGATATCAAGCCCAACAAGTACTCTTTCTTCATTTGAAAGATCACCTATTATCTTCCTGATTGGTTCAGGAACTTTTCTTACAAGCGTTGGGATGGCAAATATTTGATCACCTTCGGCTAATTGAGGATTTTTCAGAAGATCAATTATTTCAATAGTATACCTGCCTTCAAGATGCAATGTGCAGTATTTTGTAAGGTTATTTAATGCCTGTACTGATTTAGGAGTCTGACCGGCTATATATAACCTTAATTCCCATTTTTCATCATTTACCATCTTCTCTATGTTTATTAACAAATTATTTGACAATTGGGATTATTTGCAACTAAATCAATTGGATACCTTCGTTAGTGATATTGAAGTACTGGGACTTATTTGAGTGTCCCATTCCCCTGGTTTTAACAATATTCAGGCTACGAGAACGACCGCTATCTTCTTCAGTATTACTAAGATTTATCCATGTATCAGACAGCGAAGAAATATCACCAGTTACTGAATCAAACTGACTGCTTGTTAAACAAGTGAATAAAGCATTTATCTCCTTCATTTTGAGCATATCCATCAGTCTCACCAGCATTGCACGGACTTCACTACTACTACCTATGGAGATAAGGCTGCTAATTGGATCGATTATTACTGTTTTAGGATTGATTTCACGTATCAATTTAAACAGGCTTAACAAATGCAATTCAAGTCCCTGTAATGAAGGTCTTGAAGAATGAATGTGCATAAGCTTAGCACTTACTATTGGTCTGAAATCTAATCCTATGGTTAACATATTGCGAATAAGCTGATCGGGTGATTCTTCAAAAGAAAAATAGAGAACAGGTTCATTTCTCTCACAACTACTCATTGCAAAGTAGGATGCAAGAATGGTTTTCGATGTTCCGGCTGTTCCTGTAATTAGTGTGCTACTGTTTTTATAAATACCACCTCTTGAAAATAACATGTTTAATGCGGGTAATCCAGTTGATATTATTTCATTTGAAGAGGTAAAATCCAGTTTAAGTGAAGTGACCGGTATAACTGAAATTCCACTCTCATCAATCAAAAAGGGATATTCATTCGTACCATGGGTTGAGCCACGATATTTTACAATTCTCATTCTTCTCGTGGCAATCTGGTCTATTACCCTGAAGTCAAGAAAGATCACACAATCGGAAATGTATTCTTCTAGTCCCTGACGGGTAAAGGTAGTATCACCTTTCTCACCTGTAACAATAGTTGTTACACCCTTTTCTTTTAGCCATCTGAACAGCCTCCTCAATTCTGATCTAAGAATTGCAGTATTATTTAAACCACTAAATAACGATTCAATTGTATCTAAAACAACTCTTTTAGCACCTATAGCGTCAATGGCATAATTTAATCTTACAAATAAACCTTCAAGATCATAATCTCCGGTCTCTTCAATTTCTGATCTTTCAACATACACATAATCAACGCGTAACTTATTCTCTGCTTTTAGTTCTTCTAAATCAAATCCAAGAGATTTTACATTCTGAGTCAGGTCACTTGTCGACTCTTCAAAACTCATGAATACACCGGGTTCACCATAATCGGTAATACCCTTTACCAGAAATTGTATAGCCATTAGTGTTTTACCACAGCCTGCCCCACCACAAATTAAAATTGGCCTACCTTTTGGAAAGCCACCATATGTTATCTCATCTAAACCATCAATTCCGGTTGGAGTTTTAGGAAAAATATTACCTTGTTCTGTCATGACATTGATTTACGTCAACTGTTAAATATTGGAAATGTGAACCTATTAAAATTTAATATATAAACTGAATTGGAGGAAAGTATCCTTTAAACAGATACGGGCTTTATATGTTGAAAGCTCAAACCATATTATTAATAACTTTGTTTTGCTTCAATTTTAAAGTGTTGCACTACTTATTAATTTTAATCAATGAAAAACACGAGAATCCTCATGGCAATAGCCATTAGTGGTGTACAAAGTATTGTATCAGCTCAGCAAATTAATAGTCAAATGCAAAGTGATAATCCTATCTATAAGTCTGAAGCTTATTCAGTATTTTCAAATCGGGTGCAACAAGGTGCATTTAATGCTATTGCAATTTCATCAAGAGAAATTACATCCGACTATAAGAGTGCAGATGCAGGGAAATATAGTCCCAACATTGAATTCAAGTTTAGCATTAACCTTCGTGACAATGAAATGGCACCAGGAAAGAATCATCATATTACTCTCCGTCCGGAGAATGGGAGTGTTGTGACTAACGCTACTTTCGGTGAGCAACTTATTCGGAACTTGCCTGTAGCAAAGGATGAAAACCTGCCACAAGTTACCCGATGGACTATAAGACTTAATATGCAGGAGGTCTTTAATTCTTTTAAAGAAAAAGGCTTCTATGAACTATATAATGGGGAACATTTAGATCAGTCGGATTTGAAAGGAGTGTATATAGCAGGAAATGCTGCACCATTAATGTGGGATTTTAACAATCTTCATAATCGACCCGAACTTGAATTGAAAGATCCTGATGGTGACCATATTTACGAAACTACCCTAATAATGAATGATCCGGCAAATATTAAATTAACTGATCAACACTGGAAACTCACTGAAGATATAAGCAGATACCCTCAATATAAATCGGATTATGTGATATCTGATGCACTGTATAACTTGTCTCTCGAAGAGATGATTAAAGCAATTGAACCCGACAGCACATTCAGAACAGGAAAAGAATGGAGTGGTGTTTGGACTAGAGACATTAGTTACAGCATAATTCTTTCAATGGCCTATATGCAACCAAAAGTGGCAGTTAACAGCTTAATGCGTAAAGTAAATAACAGAAAGCGGATTATTCAGGATACAGGAACAGGTGGTGCCTGGCCGGTAAGTACCGACAGAATGGTGTGGGCTTCAGCAGCTTGGGAAGTATATAAAGTAACCGGTGACAGAAAGTGGCTGGAGCAAGCTTATGAGATCATAAAGAATTCTGTTGATGATGATTTGCTAAATATCTATGACAATGAAACAGGATTGGTAAAAGGAGAATCATCGTTCCTTGACTGGCGTGAACAAAC
>JBLMZZ010000181.1:0-8400 GCA_050259095.1 Omnitrophica WOR_2 bacterium
AAAAAGGCTGCCCTGTTGAGGCAGCCTTTTAAAATGAATGGTTGTAAACAATAATTACATCTTTACAACATTTCCTTTTTTATCTAACATAATTGGTTCGCCCAGACCTGCATCTTTTAATCTTGCAAATTGAGTACGGGCATCTCCAACTACTATATAAACCATCTTATCAGGTTGGATATATTTGCTATAAACATCCTTTGCCTGGGTGAGTGTCATCTGCTCAGCTATTGATTCTTCCTTTTTAATAAAATCAGCAGGAAGTTTGAATGTGCTGATATCCTGAAGCATTCCCATTAAACTGCCTATGGTTTCGAATTTACCGGCGTTTGATCTGATCATTGCATTACGGGTTGTTTCAAGATCGTTTTGTGAATATTCTTCACCATATTTTGCCATTATGTCGTGAAATAATTTAACAGATTCAAGTGTGTACATTGATTGAACATTTGAACTGGCAACAAACGGTCCGATATTTATTCTTGGCATCAGGAAAGAGTAAGCACCGTAGGTGTATCCTTTTTCGAGGCGAAGTATTTCGAAGAACTTAGAACCTGTACCATCACCAAGCTTATAATTAACTACAGAAGCAGGGAAAAAGTCGGGATTATTACGAGGTACAGCCAGAGAGCCAATCATTATTACTGATTGCTTTGCATTGGGTACATCAACAAAATAAATTTGCGGTTTTTCGGGACTTTTTGGTGTTTTATATTTTGGGAACATTACACTTGTTGCCCTCCATTTTGCTTCGAGATCTTTAAGAGATTTCAACACTTCTGATTTTTTTATGTCTCCTGCAATATGGAAACTGGCCACCATTGGCGAAAAAGCTTTCTTGTAATAAGCTTTAAGGTCATTTATGGTAATTTTTTCAACAGAAGCTACTGTGCCGCTTCCAGGGTAAGAAAGAATGTGACCATCACCATAAAGTGCTTTGTAGAATACAGTTCCTGCTATAGCGTTTGGATTTGATTCACGCTGAGTGATATTGCTCAGAGCAGCTTGTTTTATACGATCAAATTCAACTTTATCCCACCTTGGTTCAAGCAGTATTTTCTCAACAAGTGCAAGCACTTTCTCATAATTGCGCGATAGGCAATTGGCAGTAATAGTGGTAAATTCAGATGAAGAGGTAACATTGATCTTTGCACCCAGTTGTCCGATTGCTTCTTCAAGTGCTTCGGGAGTCATATCCTTTGTGCCTTCCATTAAGAGATCGGCAAGTAATTTGGATTCTCCTACTTTTTCAGGTAAATCAAGCAACTGTCCACCTTTCAATCTGATACTAAACTGTACCAATGGAAGTTCGTGACTCTCGATTCCAAAAACCTGAAGTTTGTTTTTGAGAGTAGTGTTATAAACGTGAGGGGTTGGTAATGTAGGTTTTTTACCAAATTCGGGTTCTTTGGTACGATCAAATGTGGTTGGTGTTCTTGGATAATCTTCTACTACTTCAACATCACCATTTGATTCAGATCCTGAATTTTCAATTGATTCTTCAATTATGTTGGCTTTTACTGATCCGGCCAGCATAAGTTGAGTTTGTCCTTTGGGTACAAAGCTGGTAGCAACAAAGTTTTTACCTTTTATGTACTTATTATAGACCCTCATAACATCGGCAGAAGTGACCTCATTCAGTAATCTAACGTCATCCATCATACGGGCTGGGTCACCACCAAAGACATTTGCCTGAACCAGTTGAAATGATTTTCCGAGTAAGCTTGAGATGCTGTTATAGAAGGCAGTTTCACGAATGTTTTTGATTCGTTGAAGATCTGATTCGTTAAAGCCGTTTTTCTCAAACTGGTTAAAGCCTTCATTGATAGCAGTCATTACTGAATCAAGGCTTGTATTTTCAAAAGCTTTTACACTGATATTGAATTTTCCTGCCAGTTCGAGAGTTTGATTATAAACAGATATTTCTGCAGCCAGCTTCTTGTTTTCAACAACCTCTTTGTAAAGAGGTGCTTTTTTACCTTCAGCAAGTAAGTCGGCAAGTACATCTAGTGCATAAGAATCCGGATTATAAGTCTCAACGGTAGGTATTACGATTGTAAGTTCAGGGAGACGTGCAAAATTATCTTCATGATATAATTTCTTTGTCTCAGTCAATACAGCCGGCATTGGCTTCATAGTTTCAGCTTTGGTGCGAGGTGTAAACTCACCAAAATATTTCTGAATCATAGCCTTAACTTGCGCAGCGTCAAAATCACCGGCAATAACCATTGTTGCATTATTAACACAATAGTATTTATCATAGAATTCCTTAACGTCCTGAAGTGTTGCACTCCTTAAATCATCCATTGAGCCGATAACCTGCCAGGAATAGGGGTGTGATGCGGGATAAAGATTCTGGTCAATTACAAAATCGGCATGTCCGTATGCCTGATTATCTACACGTTGACGTTTTTCATTAATAACAATGTCCTTTTCACGATCCAAAGCCCCCTGGGTTACTGTATTAATAAGGAATCCCATGCGGTCACTTTCCATCCATAAGATTTTCTCGAGAGCGTCTTTTGGGACTACTTCGTAATATACGGTACCATCATTCCATGTACCGCCATTAAATGAGCCGCCTAAATCATCAATTTTCTTGAAAAATACTCCCTTTCCTACATTCTCAGAATTCTGGAAAAGCATATGTTCGAAGAAATGCGCAAACCCTGTTTTACCTGGTTTCTCGCGACTTGAGCCAACATGATATAAAATTGCAACTGAAACAATAGGATCAGATACATCCTTATGAAGAACAATCTGAAGACCATTGTCGAGTTGATACTTTTCATAATCAACCTTAAAGTTGCTTCCGACATCTTTTTGTGCGTCGGCTTCAGGGAGATTAGTTAATAGTGAACCTAAAAGGATTCCCATAGTTAATAGTTTAAATAATTTACGCATCGTTAGTATGTTTGGTGAAAGTTAGAATCTTACCAATCAATCTTTGTTCTTCTAAATGGCATAGTCATACAACGGCATCCGCCCCCACCTCTTGATAATTCAGCACCCTCTATTGTGATTACACATTTTTTATGCCCTTCAATAGAATCCTTACACTTAATAATATCTTTTGCTTTGATAACATCAAAACCCTTTTTGTTGAGTGATTCAATCGTATTTACATTACGACCGTAGCCAATAATCTTACCTGGTTCCAAAGCAAAGAAGTTTGCACCACTGTGCCATTGCTCCCGCTCCTGAATTACATTGTCTTTATTTCCACCACAATTGATAGTCTCGATATTCATGCCAAGATTCTTCAAAGCTACAGGAATATTTTCTTCTTCAGCTATTTTAACTTTGCCATTTTCAATAGTGATATGAATTGTCAGGAATCTGCTTGAATTCAGAATAAGAGGTTCATATATAACACATTGATCACGATCGACAAAGGTAAATACCATATCGAGATGAATAAATGATTCGGGTTCATAAGGAAGCTCCTGAACTATCAGATGCTGTTTTGTTCCTTTTCTTTTGTAATGATCAATAATAAAATCAATTCCCTTAGGGGTGGTTCTTAGTCCGGTACCGATAAGCAGAATATCTTCACGCGCTATAATAAAGTCGCCGCCTTCAAAGCTAAACTCCTTACATAGAGTCCTGCTCGACATTGGATTAACTGTTTGAGTTTCGAAGAGAGGATGAAAATCAAAGATTGCTTCCATTATCTGTGATTCACGCTCGCGGATCTTGCTTGCCATCTTACTTACAAAAACTTCATTTCCCACTGCAATTGACGCATCACGGGTAAAGAAGAAATTATGAAGTGGTGCAAGTTCAAAACGGTCCTTGCTTAAAAACTTTGATAAGTTATCACGGGTCAACTCAATTCCTTCTACTAATATCTTAGTCAGGGTTTTGGGATCATACTTTAAAAGTTGGTCTCTAACCTTATCAATTCTCTCATGGTCACAAATTCCATGTATAAGGCCCGATTTCACTTTATCATTCTTGAGTATTTCAAACAACAGGTCACGAACCTGATATGTGGAAGTATATTTTTCTAGTACTCCCTTGAATTGATTGTATTCATTTGTAGCAACTTCAAGATTTAGAATATCACTATACAATGCTTTTTGTACACTGTCGGGAGTCATGTTCTCAACTTCACTACCGGGTGAATGGATGATTACTCCTTCGAGTTTGCCAATTTCAGAATTAATGGAAGTTTCAATTTTTTGAGTCTCTGGGACAATTTGATCAATCATAATCTAAACAGATAAAGTTACAAAATTAATGCTATTTTTTAACTTACTAAAACCGGCTCTCTTAACTGCTGAGTTTCGGAACAGTTCATTAAAGAGAGGTTTGTCGAGCAGATGCCAGTCGCCTTCAGTCCATTCAATCCAGTTGCCCTTCGGTTTAAATTCATTTATTGAATGAGCAAGAGAGAATTTGTTCCAGGGGCACACATCCTGACAAACATCACAACCAAAAATCCAATCTTTATAGTGACCCCTAAATGCTTTATCAATATCATCTTTCAATTCAATCGTTAGATACGAAATGCACTTATTTGCGTCAACCATCTTGTCATTGGTGATTGCTGCTGTTGGACAAGACTCAATACACCTTTTGCAATCACCACAGTAGCTACCTCCGAAAGGGGCATCATACTCAGGCTCCAGATCGCATACAATTTCGGCTAAGAAATAGAATGATCCATTTTTACGACTTATTAGCATTGAGTTCTTGCCAATCCATCCGATACCTGCTTTAACTGCCCATGCACGATCAAGTATAGGGGCAGAGTCAACGAAGATTCTGTAGTTAAAGGTTCCTGTTTGTTCTGTTAAAAGTTCTATTAATTGCCGGAGCCTCTCTTTGATTACGAAATGATAATCAATGCCCCAGGCATATTTTGATATTTTTAATGGAGAAGAATAAGTAGCTTTTGAAGAACTATCGTCTTTATAATCTTCGGGAAAATAGTTCATCATAAGAGAAATGACTGTTGTAGCACCATCAACTAACAGTCGCGGATCGAGTCTTTTCTCGAAGTTATTCTCCATGTAACTCATGCTACCATTCATACCTTTCTCAAGCCAATAATTGATGCGCTGCTCATGCTCATCCAATCGTTCGGCTTTTGCTATACCGCAATGATTGAATCCCTTTTTAAAGGCTTCATCTTTGATGAATTGATTCAATTTTGTACGGTTCATTATTATTTGAATTTAGTAGTTATTTGTTGATCGGTTAATTTATAGTTTTATGAAAATTTAAGGTAACTGTAATAAGTAGGGAATTCCTGGTTATGAAATTCTGTAGTCGTTATTTATAATTCTAACGCAGAATAGACTTAAAAGAGTAAGGATTGTTCGCCGGTTTTGCTCTTTCCAAGATGTGAATAAGCAAGTGGTGTCACTTCTCTGCCTCTTGGGGTGCGCATTAGATAACCTTCCTGAATGAGAAAAGGTTCATAAACTTCTTCAATTGTGCCTGAATCTTCACCAACAGCCGTAGATATTGTAGTTAATCCTACCGGTCCGCCACGGAACTTATCTATAATTGTAGTCAATATCTTATTATCCATCTCGTCCAGACCATTCTTGTCCACCTGAAGGGCTTTAAGACTATATTGTGCAATAGCGAGATCAATAGAACCATTACCTTTAATTTGGGCAAAATCTCTCACTCTTCTCAGTAACAAATTGGCTATACGAGGGGTTCCACGGCTTCGTCGTGCAATTTCTGATGCAGCATCAGGTGATATCTTTACATTAAGAATTTTCGCTGATCTTTCAATAATGTGATGAAGCGTCGCTGCATCATAATATGATAAGCGGGCATTAATACCAAAGCGTGAACGTAAGGGGGCAGTAAGTAATCCCGAACGTGTTGTGGCACCAACAAGCGTAAAAGGACTTAATGAAATTTGAACGCTTCTTGCATTTGGACCGGTTTCAATCATTATATCAATGCGAAAATCTTCCATTGCAGAGTAAAGATACTCTTCAACAACAGGGCTTAAGCGGTGAATTTCATCGATGAACAGTACATCATGAGGTTCAAGATTTGTAAGGATACCTGCTAAATCACCTGGTTTATCAAGTACGGGTCCTGAGGTTATACGTATATTAACACCCAGTTCATTAGCAATTATGTGAGAGAGAGTTGTCTTTCCTAAACCGGGAGGGCCATGTAATAATACATGGTCAAGTGACTCCCCTCTCAAGCGAGCTGCTTTAACAAATACTTTAAGATTATCAACAACTCCGGGCTGCCCTTCAAAGTCACTAAAATCAGCTGGACGTAATACTTTTTCAAGTTCACGTTCACTGGCACTTAGTTGATCGGAAGTGGCGTTGAGATTTTGATTCATTATTGTATTTGGGAATCGGAGTTATACATCATTTGATTGATTTACAACTGCAAATGTAATTAATTTATGCTTGTAAACAGGCTATTGATCTTTTATATCAATCGTTTGGTGATAACAAAACCGGCAATAACAAGGGCCAATCCAAAAGCAACATTAAACAAAATGTTCATAAAGAAGGCTATATATTGCTTATCAAACAACAGAGCCATATTATCCTGACTGAAGGTAGAAAACGTTGTGAATGCTCCAAGAAACCCTGTTATTAATAGATAGTGCCCTGCATGATGACGGGAAAGAAAAGTATATTTTAGTGATAAGGCAACCAGGATACCAATAATAAGACTACCTATAAGATTGACGATTAGTGTTCCCAAAGGGAAATTACTGCGATGATAGATTGAGTGAGTGAGTTCGAAAATAAGAAATCGGGAAACTGCACCTGCCATTCCTCCGAGTGCAATAAGTAACAGATTATTCATAATGGCATTTAATTAGGTAAGATTTGCAGGCAAATATATGTCAAATGTCGATCCTTCATTCTCTCTTGAATAGACTGAAATCTTCCCTTTATGATTTTCAACAATCTTTTGACACATTGCAAGACCTACACCAGTACCGGGATATTTCTTTGTATCATGGAGGCGCTGAAAAATAATGAACATCTTTTGAATATACTCGGTATTGAAACCAATGCCATTATCTTTAAACCTAAATCTATAGTATTTATAATCAGGTTGAAGATTATTAAGAACAACAGGTTCATCAACTGTTGTACATTTTACTTCAATTTCAGGTCTTCTATTACAAAATTTTAGAGAATTGCTGATAAGATTAAGGAATAGCTGACTTATTTGTATTGGGTCACAACTGATTGTTGGTAATGGATCTATATTTATTATTGCTTTTTTAGCATTGATTTGCAATTCAAGATCATAAAGGACTTGTTGAGCGATTTGGTTTAAATCAACTACCTGCAATACAGTATTAATTACTTGTAATCTGGTATATTTAGATATTGCCACCAATAATTCAGACATCCTTGAAGCAGACGATCTGATCTTATTTATCTCGGAACTAATATTAATATCATCTGAAAACCTTTCAAGAAGTTTATTAGAGAAAGTTTCAATCTTTCTTAATGGTTCCTGTAAATCATGGCTGGCAATAAAGGTAAAATGCCGAAGTTGTTCATTTGTTTTTTTTAACTCTTCTATGTATTTATTTATTTCTTTGGCGGCTTGTACTTTGTCAGTAATATCATGAGTTATTATTACTGCATTATAAATTTCATTAGAACTGTTTTTTAATGGGATTACATGATTGTCAAAATATCTGCCTGATTTTGGCTCAAAATATTCTTGTTGGATCAGGTATTCTCCATCCAAGCCTTTAAGAACAGTACTTACATCAACATTACGGCCTATAACATCCCTTAAATTTTTACCGATTACAGATTCATTTATTTTTGTGAATCTATAAAATGAACTGTTTGCATATGTGAGATTAAGATCGTGATCAACTGTAATGATAGAATCGGGTAGAGAGTTATAAACTGTAAAAGCAAAATTCTTCTGACTGTCAAGTTCTTTATTGCTTTCATAAAGCATTTCAATGTGCTTACTTAATTCTTCCTGTGCATTTTTTATATGGGTTATATTTCTACTGTTTAATGTTGCTCCGTCGTTCAATCTACTAAGATGTATTTCAAACCAATTTGCATTGTTTATCAGATTGGGATTATAAAACTCAAAAATTTCAGGAATTCCTGTTTCAGTCACTTCTATGAGCTTTTTATAGAGTTCAGTTTCCTTTATTGAAGGATATATTTCAGAAATTGTTTTCCCCAACTGGTTATCATTCTCTTCTGAATTAAGAATTATTTCACCCCTGCTAACAAATACAACTTTGATATCAATAATGTTACCAATTTCATTTCGTACAGCCTGATAGGTGATAATATCACTTGGGCTTGATTAAATAATTGAATTAAGAAATGCTTGTGATTGAGCAAGTGATTTATTGGCAATTTCAAGACTTGAATTTGAATCTTCCAGATTCTTTTGCAGTTT
>JBLMZZ010000182.1:0-7477 GCA_050259095.1 Omnitrophica WOR_2 bacterium
AATACTCGGCCGGGCGAAGTAATATTTGTTGTAAGAACGCATCAGCAATAACATCCTTTACAATTACTTTGCCCATTTTAACAGCCTCATTCATCTTTTTTTCAGCTACTTCTTTACTTTCACCTGAAGCGATGCGATCGTATTCGGCCCAGGTAAAGACTTTATCACCAAACTCTCTTTCGGCTAGTTCATATCCCCATTTTTTGAATGAGCCTTCAGTAAATTTCATAATGTTGCCTTTATGAACAATTGTTAGTGAAGGTAATTTCTTTTCAATAGTATATTTAATAGCCGCTCTTATTAAACGTTCACTTCCTTCCTTTGAAACAGGTTTTATTCCGATTGAACTGCTCTCAGGGAATCTTATTTTCTTCACTCCCATATCCTTAATAAGAAAATCAACAACTTTCTTAGCTTCGGGAGTTCCGTCCATATATTCGATACCTGCGTAAATATCTTCAGTATTTTCCCGGAAGATGTGCATATCTACTTTCTCAGGTTCTTTAACCGGACTAGGCACTCCGGGAACATATTTAACAGGACGAAGGCAAACATACAAATCCAGTTCTTGCCGCAGAGCAACATTAAGGGATCTGATCCCTTCACCAACAGGAGTAGTAAGAGGTCCTTTTATTCCGACTAAATATTTTCTAAAATCATTTAGCGTTTCAACGGGCAGCCACTCTCCATTAAGATTATATGATTTTTCACCGGCAAAAACTTCCTTCCATGCAATTTTTTTCTTATCTTTATAAGCATGTTTAACTGCGGCGTCAATAACTCTAACAGAGGCTGCCCAAATATCGGGGCCAGTACCATCTCCTTCGATGAATGGTATTATCGGCATATAAGGCACCGATAATTTTCCATCTTTGATAGTAATAATTTGTTCGTCCATATATTTTTTTAAAAGCTAAAATTAGGAAATATTCCGACACATGCAAGAATCTACATTTTTAAATGAATATTTTCACTCATTTCGCTAATAACAATCATTGTAGGCAAATGTTTTTTACTTTTACAGGCATATTATAATCATCAAAAATATATTTATCATGGCAAAGCTAACGAAAGAAGACGCCCTTCATTATCATAGTGATGGACGTCCGGGTAAACTGGAAGTGATTCCAACAAAACCTCATACAACACAACGCGACCTTTCTTTGGCTTATTCACCGGGTGTAGCACATCCCTGTTTAGAAATAGAAAAGAATTTTGACGACATCTATAAGTACACTTCCAAGGGAAATCTGGTTGCTGTAATTTCAAATGGTACCGCTGTTTTGGGACTTGGAGATATTGGAGCAGGTTCGGGCAAACCTGTTATGGAAGGGAAAGGATTACTCTTTAAGATTTTTGCAGATATTGATGTATTTGATATTGAAGTTGACACAAAAGACATAGATAAATTTGTTGATACGGTTAAGAATATTGCCGTCACTTTTGGAGGTATCAATCTTGAGGACATTAAAGCTCCTGAATGTTTTGAAATAGAGGAACGATTAAAAAATGAGATTAATATTCCTCTCATGCACGACGATCAGCACGGAACAGCCATTATTTGCTCAGCCGGGTTGATAAATGCATTGGAGCTGGCGGATAAGAAAATTGAAAATGCCAGAATAGTAATTAACGGAGCCGGTGCTGCTGCTATTGCCTGCGCCAAACTCATCTGTTCTCTTGGTGCAAGAAAAGAGAATATGATCATGCTTGACTCAAAGGGAGCAATACGGAAAGACCGTACTGACCTCAATAAATATAAGACTGAATTTGCTACTTCGCAAGATGTACATACACTGGCTGAGGCCATGAGAGGAGCTGACATCTTCCTGGGACTTTCTAAAGCAAATTGCGTTACCCGTGAAATGGTTTGTTCAATGTCGAGAATGCCTGTAGTATTTGCTATGGCTAATCCTGATCCGGAAATAGCTTATGAAGAAGCAATGGCAGCTTGTGATGACATTATTATGGCAACCGGTCGTTCAGACTATCCAAATCAGGTAAACAATGTACTTGGATTCCCATATATATTTCGCGGAGCGCTTGATGTAAGAGCAACATGTATTAATGAAGAAATGAAAATTGCTGCTGTTTATGCACTTGCAAGTCTGGCAAAAGAACCGGTACCGGAAACTGTAAGTAAGGCATATAATGTAAGCAGCCTTTCATTTGGCAAAGACTATATTATTCCAAAACCTCTTGATCCAAGGTTGATTACCCATGTAGCTCCGGCAATTGCAAAAGCAGCAATGGACAGTGGAGTAGCCAGAATGCCAATAACGGATTGGGATCAATACAAGCTTGAATTAGGCCAACGACTTGGACTGGAAAATCAACTTTTCCAGAAGATTGTGATGAAAGCAAAACAAGCTCCTAAAAAAATTGTATTTGCTGAAGGGAATAATCAAAAGGTCTTACGAGCTGCAAGCGAGATACTTCATGAAGGCATTGCTTATCCAATACTGCTTGGTGATGTTGACGAGATAGAAAAAATGATAGCCGAAAGTCGACTGGATCTTGCAAAAGTTCCTATTTATGATCCTCGTTGTCATGGATGTGAAGAGACCCGTCAACAATTTGCGGAACTCATTTGGCAAAAGCGTCAGCGCAAAGGTATTACCATGGATAAAGCCTATGACCTTACTTTTAACCGGAATTATTATGGTGTAATGATGGTCGAAACAGGTATGGCTGATGCCATGATATCGGGAGTTACAAGTCATTATGGATCTGTTATGAGCCCTGCACTTAAGTTAATAGGGCCTAAAGCAGGCTTGAATAAAATTTCAAGCATGTCAATCATCCTTACAAAGAAAAGACCTCTTTTCTTTGCAGATACTACCGTTAACTTAGATCCTGATGTTGATACATTAGTTGAAACTACTCTGTTGACTGCAGAAGAAGTAAGGAAATTTAACGTAGAGCCTGTAATCGCTTTAGTCTCTTATTCTAACTTTGGCTCTGTAAAACTATCTGAACGCACAAGGATTCTGGCAAAAGTCAGACAGGCAATGACCATTCTCCACAGAGATTATCCTGACCTTATAGTTGATGGGGAAATTCAGATGGATTTCGCTCTGAATAAAGAACTTCGCAGTCAGAAATTTCCTTTCACAAAACTTGAAGGAAGAGATGTCAATACTATTATTTTTCCAAACCTTACATCGGGTAATATAGCTTACAAATTGATGTATGAATTAGGTGGTGTAGAAGTAGTCGGCCCTGTTCTTATGGGAATGAAAAAACCTATACATGTTGTTCCAACTGAATGCTCAGTGCGCGAAATTGTTAATATGGCAACCATTGCAGTTCTTGACGCTCAGGTTGAAACTAAAATAGAGGTTGAAGCATCAGCAAAAGAAAAGCTGGTGATCTCATAAAATATACTAGTAAGAATGTTTAGTACACAATTGGATTTAGAGAATAATGCATTGGTTATTTTCGACAGCAATTGTGTACTTTGTAATTCATTGGTAAGGTTTCTTATTCGTGTTGATAAAAAAAAGAGACTTCTATTTACAACCTTTGATTCAAAAACCTGGAAGCAATTAAATGCAAACATTCCAACAAACACCGATAGTCTGATCTACTATTATAAAGGTGAGTACTTTATTCAATCGGAGGCAGTTATAAAGATTGTTCAGGCATTAAATTATCCCTGGAAAGCATTCCTGATTTTTAAGTTTATCCCATTCAGTTTTCGTGAGAAAACATATAAGTTCATTGCTAAAAACCGCTTTAGAATTTTTGGAAGAAAGGATAACTGTTTAATTCCACCTCCTGAAATAAGAGAAAGATATCTCTTGTAGTGTTAGAAGAATAGAAATTAAAACTAAAAATACACTAAGAATAGCCCGGTTAATGTATTGATAATTCTTCTGCTAAACATTGGTTAAAGAATAGTCAATTTTATTACTTTTGTACTTCAAACCAATTTTATATAATCATTCTTAACATTGATTATGTAAAATTATTTACGCACAACCACTCATGCAGTCCTACAAAAAGGTAATTTTTGCTATCTCCTTATTATTCATAACTTTATCTCTTTCAGCACAAGATGGTGTAATAAGAGGCTTTGTCTATGAAAAAGAAACAGGTGAGCCTGTCATTTTTACTAATGTATATTTATATCATACAAATTATGGAGCAGCGACAGATGTAAATGGCTATTTTACAATATCTAAAATACCAGCAGGTAACTATAGACTCATGGTTACATACATGGGTTACGATACTGTTAATGAGCCGGTATCAATTAAGAAGGGCCAAGTAATTACTAAAAAACTGTTTCTTAATAAATCATCCTTTAATCTTCAGGAAGTCCAGATTACAGCCGAACACGAAGAAGCACAATCAGATACACGTACTTCGGTTATAAAGATCACTCCTAAGCAAATAAGCAGAATACCTACCATTGGCGGACAACCCGATCTTGCTCAATATCTTCAGGTATTACCCGGGGTAGTTTTTACCGGGGACCAGGGAGGACAATTATATATTCGTGGGGGTGCTCCAATTCAAAATAAGGTTTTACTTGATGGGATGATTATTTATAACCCATTCCATTCAATTGGTCTTTTCTCTGTTTTCGATACTGATATACTTAGGAATGCAGATATCTATACTGGCGGTTTTAATTCAGAATATGGTGGAAGAATTTCATCAGTCATGGATCTCACTACCCGTGATGGTAATAAAAAGAAAATATCAGGTAAAGTTGGATTAAGCACATTTGGGGGTAAGATAATGCTTGAAGGTCCTATTGTAAAGCAAAAAGATGAATCTAAAGGAAGTATATCTTATATCCTGACAGCAAAAAACTCATATTTAAAAGAAAGTTCTAAAATATTATACCAATATATTGACACTGCCGGACTTCCATTTAACTACACTGACTTATATGGCAAGATCTCTATTAATGGCAGCAATGGTTCAAAAATTAATCTTTATGGGTTTAATTTCAACGACAGAGTTGACTATGCTAATCTGGCATCCTACAAATGGAAATCAAATGGTGCAGGAGGTAACTTCGTTGTAATACCGGGTAATAATCCGGTACTCATGGAAGGCAACTTCTCTTATTCGAGCTACAAGATTAACATGGAGGAAGGTTCACAACCATCAAGATCAAGTTCTATTAATGGTTTTAATCTCGGTCTTGGATTCACTTACTTCCTTGGCAAGAATGAAATTAAGTATGGATTAGAGATGCTCGGATTTAAAACAGTATTTGATTTTGCAAATTCTGTTGGTTTAGGATACAACCAAACAGAGAATACTACTGAGATTGCAGGCTTTGTTAAATATAAGATGACCAAAGGGAAAGTACTATTTGAACCAGGATTCAGAATTCAATACTATGCATCACTCTCTAACCTTTCGCCTGAGCCACGGGTTGCTTTAAAATATAATATTACTGACAAGATTAGATTCAAAATGGCAGCAGGCCTCTATTCTCAAAATCTTATAAGTGCAAATTCTGATCGTGATGTTGTTAATCTATTTTATGGATTCCTATCAGGACAAGATAATTTACAAGAGACATATAAGGGGAAGGAAGTCAGTCATAAACTACAAAAATCACAACATTTGGTTGCCGGGTTTGAATTTGATCCTTTACCATATACCAGCGTAAACATCGAGGGATACTATAAGAACTTTTCACAGTTAACCAATATTAACAGGAATAAGATCTTTAATGATGCTGATCCATATTCAAATCCATCAAGTCCTAACTATGTTCAGGATTATTACAGGAAAGACTTTATCATTGAAAATGGCAATGCCAATGGAATAGATGTTTCTTTAAAATACGACAAGCGCAAAATATACTTCTGGGCCGTTTATTCACTTGCTTATGTGAACAGGTCTGATGAAGTTGAAGAATATGTTCCTCATTATGATCGCCGCCATAATGTGAACTTAGTATCTTCCTACCGTTTCGGGGAAGATCTTGATTGGGAATTTAATGCCCGTTGGAATCTCGGTTCAGGATTCCCTTTTACGCAAAACCAGGGCATTTACGAGAAACTTCCATTTGAACAAGGTGTATATACTGACTATGTGACTGAGAATGGACAGATGGGACTGGTTTATGGTAAATTGAATGGTGCCAGATTGCCTTATTACCATCGTTTAGACTTGAGTTTAATGAAACGATTCAGAATAGGTGAGAGTGGAATGTTAGAGGCAAATTTGAGTGTTACCAATGTATACGACAGAGATAATATCTTCTACATTAATCGTATTACCGGTGATAAAATTTATCAGCTTCCTATAATGCCAAGCTTTGGTATTACAATGTCATTCTAGAGTCTATCATTATTGTTACAGGGCCATCATTATTTAGCTCTACTTGCATATGTGCACCAAACCATCCCGACTTGACAATTAGTCCGGTTGATCGTACAGTTTCAATGAACTCTTCGTATAAAGGAATTGCATGCTCGGGTCGTGCAGCTCTTATATAGGATGGTCTGTTACCCTTTTTAGTGTCAGCATGAAGTGTAAACTGGCTAACTACTAATATCTCACCTGACACATCTGTTACCGGGAGATTCATAATACCTTTCTCATCATCAAATATCCTTAACTTCAATATCTTAGATGAGAGAAATCGAACATCTTCACTGGTATCAGATATTTCAATACCTAGTAAGATCATTAATCCATAACCAATTTCTCTTCGTTCACCATCACTATTTATGACAGAGGCAAAACTTACCCTTTGTAATAATGCTCTCAATTTTTAAGGATTGCTATTGATACTTAATTTATTGAACAGAAATTAAATTGCTAACACATCAGATTTACCACTTAATCCCAGTCAGTTTCTTCAAAATACTCGTCATTGAGAATGCTTATATAATTATTATATCTGCTACTACTTATAAGGCCTTTTGACAGAGCAGCTTTAACAGCACAACCCGGTTCATGAACATGTGTGCAGTTACTAAATTGGCATTGATGCATAAGGTTTCTCATTTCGGGAAAACGCTCAGCTATTTCATTCTTGTCAAAATTAACAAGACCAAATTCTTTGATTCCAGGAGTATCAATTATGAATCCTCCAAAACTGAGCGGAAGCATTTCAGCAAATGTAGTTGTATGTTTCCCTTTTTGATGAAAATCGGAGATTATTCCTTCCTTTCTTAATAAACCGGGTTCAATGGAATTTATCAAAGCTGTTTTACCTACACCCGAATGACCACTGATTAAACTTACTTTATCTTTCAGTAATTCTTTTACAGGTTCAATTCCTTTACTCTTTAGTGCTGAAGTTTGATAACACCGATATCCTACACTCTCATATAGTGCAGTTAAATCATCAAGCTTTATTTGGGATTTACCTGACACAAGGTCAATCTTATTAAAAATTATCATTGCCGGTATATGATAAGCTTCAGCTGTAACAAGAAACCGATCAATAAATCCCGTTGAAGTGCGAGGACTGGCAATAGTAGCCATAACAATT
>JBLMZZ010000183.1:0-4299 GCA_050259095.1 Omnitrophica WOR_2 bacterium
TTAGCATGTAATGCTTGTCGTGGAAGGAGTGTAAAGCTTTCTTCTACAAACTTTTTATAAGCTCCGGATGTAGTTCCTCTTAAAATTTTATCTCCTCCATAGCGTTCATCATTGAATAAGGGATGACCTGCATATTTCATGTGAGCTCTGATTTGATGTGTTCTTCCGGTCTCTAGTTTACACTCAATCAAGCTGATATAACTTAAATTCTTAAGTACTTTATAATGTGTAATGGCATGCTTGCCATGTTCACCGTTAGGAAAAACTGCCATTATAAGTCGGTTAGCCAGATTGCGCCCCACATGACCAATAATGGTACCTTCATTATTTTTAGGTACACCCCAAATAATTGCCTGATATGTCCTGTCGATGGTGTGGTCAAAAAAGTTACGTGCCAGTCTTGTTTGTGCTTCTTCAGTTTTGGCAACCAGCAATATACCCGAAGTATCCTTATCAATCCTATGCACCAGTAAGGGATTCATCTCCTTATGCCCACTCTGTTTAAAGTGCCAGAGTAAAGCATTTACTAAGGTCATATCCCAATTGCCATGACCCGGATGAACAACCATACCAGCCTTTTTATTTACTACCAGTAAATGCTCATCTTCATAAATAATGTCAATAGGTATTTCCTGAGGAATGATCTCATTAATCCGCGGTGGATGAGTCATTACCACCGAAACCACATCTAATGGTTTTATGCGGTAATTTTGTTTTACAGGTACATTATTTACCAAGATGTTGCCTGCCTTAGCTGCCTGCTGTATCTTATTGCGTGAAGCATTTTCAATGCGCGACATAAGGAACTTGTCAATTCTCAACAATCCTTGTCCCCTGTCAGCAACAATTCGGTGATGCTCGTAAAGTTCAGTCTCTACATTCTCATCTTCGAGCAAATCAGGTGATTCATGCTCTTCATTAATATCAAATAACTCTTCTGACATTACCGATTAATTATCAGTTTCTCAGCACCTATGATTCTATTGCTGTTGATTAGCTGAACAAAATATAAACCATTTGACAGGCCACTAACATTGATATCAGTACTAAAAGAAGTATTTGAAATGGTCCTTCCATCTGACGATGAAATTCTAAGCATATATTTATCAAAATCTACTCTTGAAATATTAGTATTTATCCGGACAAGGGACCCTGAAGTAGGATTTGGATACAGAGAAAACAGACTTTGCGCGGGCATTTCGTCAAGCGCAAGGATTTTCTCTTTCCCTACAATAGGCCGAATCATCAAAGCCCCATTCATCAAACTATTATTCCAGTTGCCAAATGTTTTATAAAAGATTTGTTGAGATGCATTATCGTTTCTATCGAAGCCAACATTGAGGTTATCATCTGTTGATTGTTGCCAGCCCACATAAAATGTTAGATTTGGGAACTTTCCAGGCTCTATAAATAATGCACTATCAAGTTCATAATAGAAAAATTTGTTCAAACTATCAGTCAATACAGGCTGATATCCGAACTTTGAGTAGATAAGTTCACCGGGTACACCAAAATAGTCGCTCCACACATTAAGATAAAAGTCCTGTACATTTCCCTGATTCAATGTCTGATTGAAAAACATATTAACACCAAAGAGTGAATCATTCTTATTCAATTGAAACTTGTAGGCTACCTGGGCTCCTAAATAAGCAACCCCATACCCTGCTTCAGCGGTTCCATCATCATAAGAGAGATAATTGCTGAAACGCTGATTAAATACCACTGTATCATTTCTTCTTCTCTCGGGAGTTTCATTTGTAGTAAGGATATGAGTTGTAGTGAAAACCACCGGTTCAGGACTATTTATAGGATAGAGAAAATCAACAGGTGGATGCGAAAAATCAGGGTAGTTAACATAACCATTTGTAGCATACGAAGGAATGAAATAAGTACCTCCATCATAAACATGAATTAAACTTCCTCTGCTATCAGTAACTTCATATCTGTATGCAGCATTGAAACTCTCATTGTTAAGGTTTGTAATCTTTAAGGATAATGAATCGGCCATTTCAGTAACAAATTGTTTTCTGAACTGGTCATATGGCATTGAAGTATATCGACTTAGCATATTTGGTGCTTTAGAGGCAAATGCTACATCGGGATAGGCAGTATCATTCACTGATCTATCAACATCGAGGTAAATATAGTCAACATTCCAAACATCCCCATTACTCTGCCAATCGGGCAGGATTATATCCGCAAGACTTGCATAATTTCTAAATCTGAACCTGAAGTCAGGTTTATAGAATCGGGTATCATCTTTAATAGGTATAAGTACCTGTTTAAACCATGAACCATTGATATTATGGAAGTTATCTAATATATCACCTTCTGAGCTCCATACTCTTACCCAATTTTCATTTATGATAGTATCGGCTGCAATGAAAGCAGTATCTGAACCGGAAATCAGTGTATCTGCGGGTATAATTACAACTATATCTTCATCGGGCGCCAGAAACTCAAGCACCAATGAATCATGTGGTGCCGGTGCATTTCCATTACCCTGTGGTTGATAAAAAAAGCTAAAGTAAAGTGAATCAGAAACTAAAATCTTTCGAGGATTCGGACTAAACACAGAATCTAATCGTATTTCAACAGATGACAATGTATCCGCCGAAAACTGAAATGAGCTTGCATGATGGTAAAGCTTTCCGAAATTATCGATGGCATCAAAAGTTGCAACTCCAATTGTTGGGGGATTTACCGGATAATCATCATTGATAAAAACATAATTATCAGTCCAATGCGATTTGCTTGGGAAAACACTGCCATTATTGCTAAAATCATCCAAAAACGGTAATGTTAGCCTCTGCATTACTTCTCTCGAAGACAGGTTTTCTTGTTTTGAGTTTTTAACCTGTGGGTTAACCACAAGTCCACTCAACCTTTCCTGAGCTGAGACATACTGAAGGCTTAATATCAGAATCAGTGTAAATAAATGGATTTTCATCGTATCTACTTTCGTGTCTTAATGCTTAACAATACTGAAATTCATTTTACTTGTTATCTTCCTCAACAGGTTTATTCTGGTCAAGTGAATTTAGATATTCTTCAAAATCAAATTTCTCAGGGTCCCTATAAATAAGATTTACGGGAGCTCCCGCATTTAAAAATTCAGCATTATCAGAAGATGGTGATTGAGAATAAACTTTAGCAGTTGAAGGATCTGCTCCATCTTCAAATGTCTCTTCTCCAACTACAAAGTAGTATCTTTTCAAAATACTTTCAGCTTCTTCCTTTGTCTTACCTATCAAAAAAGGAACCTGATAGCGTCCGCTACCTGTTTCTTCACCCACCTTAAGATCTATCACTGAACCTTTCAGCAACTCATGTCCCGGTTCAATAGTCCGACCTTTGTATGATTGTGCTAACACTGCATTAGCAGCAATATCAGGAACATAATTAATCTGTCCCAACCTTAAACCATACGTTTCAATCGTAGCTTTTGCCTGTCGCAACGTAAGGTCAACCAAATTAGGCATTTTAACTTGTTCGGGCAAAACAGCAACTGTCGTCAAATATACTTTGCGTCCCTTTTTTACATAGGTACCTGCAACAGGATCCTGAATTAATACTGTACCACTGGGTTGCCTTGAATCAAACACAGAATCTATTGTAATAATTTCAAAATTACCAACAGTCGTCAGCTGGCTTATCTGATTGGGAGTTAAACCGATAAGTGAAGGCACTCTATATGATTCGCCATGGTGAGTGTAACCTTTTAGCATACTAAGAATGACCGAAATAATTATTGCCGATATTACTATTGAAAGAATGAAATGACGGACAAATACTTTTGTTTTAACAAATTCTATGAAATTCATTTCCTTTTAGTTGCAGGATTTTTTTTCAGCTCACACAAATTTAGAATTACCTAACAATGCTTCACCAATTAACTGTATATAGGTCACTTTTATTGTTTCCCCTGCAAATATACATATTTTTGTGCGGCGGATAATCCACTTGTACTCTTCCTTGTATTTCTACTATTTTTGCATTTTAAAACTGCTGATTATGTTAAAGAAAAATATTGCCCTACTTACCGGAGGTTACTCTAAAGAGTATGAAGTTTCTGTAAGTAGTGGTCAGGTAATTGCTGCAAATCTTGATGCCAACTTTTTTAATGTTTACCAGATAAATATTACCCCCGATCGATGGTTATATCTCGATGGGAGTAACCCTGTTGAAGTTGATAAGAACGACTTCAGTCTCACGCTTAATAAAGTTAAGATAAGGTTTGATGCTGCGTTTATCGGAATTCATGGAACTCCCGGTGAAGATGGAAAACTTCAGGGATAC
>JBLMZZ010000184.1:0-25800 GCA_050259095.1 Omnitrophica WOR_2 bacterium
AACTCAGTAATGTATGGGATCATTTCTTCTGCCACTTCCTTATCAATTGGAGTAGTGGCATTATAATCCAGGTAAATTGCTTTCATTTAACTTATACGTGAAATTATTTATCTCTCTGATTTTGCTAAGCAACAGTTCAGAATTTAACCTGCTATCAATAGAGCATTCTTTAATCGGAATAATAACTCTCTCAGATACACGGGTAATTGACTCCTTATACTTTTTATCGTAATATGGCAATAATAGTTGGGTAGCTAGTTCATTATTATCATTCATAACTGCTGAAACAGAATGATTAATTATGTCACCGCCTATGTATTTTGATAACTTACTAATATTTTCAATCAGTTGTTCTTTTGAGAAAGTTCCATATTCATTTACCAGTCTTTGAATTCGGTCTTCAATGCTTAGTTCTAATAAAAACATAGGACTAACCTGCATTTTTCTATAAAACGGCTCCGGTAAACTAACTTTTCCAATTGAACGGCTTTCGTCTTCAAGATATACCGGTTTACTAGGATCCATTTTGCTTAGTTCTTGCCAAAGCTGATTTTCAAAAGTCTCATTAGTGGGTTGTTCTTTTTGTCCAAGATGTCCAAAAACAGATCCTTTGTGCGAGGCAAGTGCTTCAAGGTCTATAACTTGAATTCCATCTTCACTGAGATATTTAATAGTTTCAGTTTTACCGCATCCAGTCATACCCCCAATAATACGATAATTCCATTCATTAGTAATCTGATGACGGATAAAACTCCTGAAAGCCTTGTACCCTCCTTCAATGACCATGCATTCATGACCTGCTTGATTAAATAACCAAGCCATTGCATTACTTCTCATTCCACCCCGCCAGCAATACAATATCAAGGGTGAGTGAACGTGAAAAAGACTGTTTAGCTTTTTAACAAAGCCAGCCATTTTAGGACCAATTAACTCCAAACCTAATAAAAAGCCTGCTTCTTTACCAGAGTTATGATATCTGGTGCCAACTAATGCACGTTCATCATCTTCGAACAAAGGGATATTTACAGCACCAGGAATATGTCCGATGGCAAACTCTGATGGTGTTCTTACATCAATTACAGGTGTTCCCTGAAGATACAGTAATTGACCAGCTTCAATAGATTTGACCATATTCCCTTTAGTATAAATAGCTGGGCAAAAATAAGATAATCAGAGCTTACTTATACCGACAAAGCTGTTTGACCGCTTAATTCGACTTTTACAATTTGCATATTCTCACCTAAATAAAGAATATATCCTAACGGATTTTTGTATTCCATCTTCTTTATCAGTTCAAGATATTGCAGTAATTGTTTCATGTGATTATTGGTCGGGATACCTGTTTTGAAATCTATTACAACAGTCTTGTCCTTGTTTACTACTACCCTGTCGGGTCGATATACTTCATTGCCAGGAGTAATAATCTCTTGTTCTCTAATAATCTTGGTTCCTTTAAATAAGTCAACCATTTCAACTGAGGTTGAAATTTTATGTAAGGTTTGAATTACACGATTTTTAGTTTCTTCATTAATGCGCATTTCACTATTGAAGATATAATTAGCTGCATCTTCAATCTGATCAAGGGTCTCAATTTCAGATAGAATTTTATGAACTACCATGCCATAATCAGTCTGGTTTATAACATCTTTGCTCCATTCATCGGGTGATCTTTTAGCTAGTGTAATCTTTTGATGCCAATCACCTGATTCGTAAGATAAATCAATAGAAGTATCAATGTCTTTGTTGCCAACATTATTATCAATCTTGTATTTACCTATTACCTGCCTTCCATCTCCGAACTTTATACTTCCTTCATTTTTCTTTATATACAGCGAAACAAGATCTGATAGTTTTTTTGGCGAATCCTCTTTTTTACTATTCTCTTCCAGAACAACGTATAGCCTCTCAGATGCTCTTGTAAATGCAACATAATATAGATTAAACTTATCAAGGCACATTTTACATTTTTCATTTAAATAATCTCCCTCAAGGGGAGTACCTTCAAGCTCTGATCCGTAATTATATACCAAAGGCATTTCAAGAACTTCGTCATGATCAGGATCATTATGAAGTGACACTTTAACACTATTCCATGTTAAATCATTATGATTATTCCTCGGATCAGGGAATGCATATATAACCACAGGAAAATCAAGCCCTTTAGATTTATGGACTGTTAAAAGTTGAACTGCATCCTTATCTTTTGAGACACTAATTGAGAGATTTGAACTCTTGGCATTCCAATATTCAATGAAACCTGTAGCACCAGAACTCTCTTTATGTGAAAAATCGAGAACTACATCGAGAAAAAAGTGTAAATAAACCGGTGCCGATTTAATAAGGTTAAACTTACGGATCAGTAATTCAATAGAATCATAAAACGATAAGTTATTAAATGAGTGAAGTTTTAGATCTACATTTATCTTGTTTAGTAAAGAGTATAAATAATCCTTATCAGGTTTCTGATTTATAATATCAGTCAATGTATCTGAATAAACTGATTTTAGATACTCTATAATACCCTGAAGAGACACTTTATCATCAGGATTTGAGATCACACTAATCCAGTTGATTAGGAAATTAATCTCTGCCGAAGCTGTTAAAAGGAGAGATTCAGAAGATACAACCTTAATACCTTTCAATTGTAATGCTTCTGCAATTTTTATAGCGTCTTTATTAGCTCTGCATAGAATAGCTATATCTCCAAATGCGTATCCTTCTTCTCTGGCAAGACTAACTAATTCAATTACTTTATTTACAACATTATCCTTTGAAGTAAAATCAAATTGAACCAGACCTCCTTCATTATTTGGAAGATTTTTTTGAATTACATCTTTATAAAAACTTTCATGTGCAGGTATAAAAAGTGGGGCCGCAAATTTGAAGAATTCGTTATTAAATTCAACGATCTCTTTTCTTGAACGATAATTAGTGTCGAGAAACCTTTCAGAATAATGACTTTTAATTAATTGTTCGCGTTCCTTTATAAGTTGATTGTTAGTAGCATTTTTAAGAGCCGGGAGATTAACAAACTGCTCTGCATCACCATTCTTGAATCTGTAAATAGCTTGTTTACCATCACCTACAATCATGTTAAGTTTTGAGTCCCCAAGTGAATTTTCAATAAGAGGAAGTAAATTCTCCCATTGTAATCCCGATGTATCCTGGAATTCATCAATCATAAAATGCTTGAATTTTTCACCTACTCTCAGATAGATAAAAGGCACCGGCTGATCTTTAACAACATTACCTATGAGGTTATTGAAATCACTGATTGATACAATATTTCTTTGTTGTCGAAGTGTATCAAGTTCATCATTTATTTTTTTAAGCAAAAGTGTAGAATGAAAGTTCTTCTTAATCAAATCAAGAAATTTCATTTCACAAAATAATGATTCAATGATAGACGCTGCTTCTTTTAAACCTTGCTTTACGGGTTCAATTTTAATATAACCTGATGAGTTTTTAGGAAACCAGACATCTTCAGTATAGGCGCTCTTAATTGTTTTACTTATGGTTGGAATTTCACCTTTACTTACTTTAAGAAAAAATGAACCGATTCCATTTTTAACATTCTTAAATTCATAAGGATCAATACCTGCTCTATTGATAAGATCAATTGCTCTGACTCCTTCTGATTTACATTCTGCTTTTTTTAATTTTATCAGAGCACAAATTTTATCATAATCTTCTTTTGAAAAAGGTTTTTTTGATAGTTCAGGAATCAATCCCGCCATCTTCTCTTTAAAAAGAGAAGATGCGCTTTTTTTCAGATCATCACTAATGTCCCAGTTTTCATCATTCTCAGCTTTCTGAATAACATAGTTCTTAAGTAAATCAGTTAAAGTATCATCTTTCCCTACTTTACTAATTAACTCATCAACCGCAGCATTAAGAAGACTTGTAGTATCAAGTTCCACATCAAAATTCATTGATAGTTTCAAATCAAAAGCGAATGATCTGATAACTTTATGCATAAAACTATCAATGGTAGATACAGCAAAATCACTGTAATTATGAAGAATAGCAGTTAGAACTTTGCTTGAATTTTCTATTACAATTTCTTTTGTTAAGCCTGTATTTTCAGTTAATTTAGAAAGTAATTGCTTAGATTTTACATCAATATTTTCAGGATCCTGCAAAGCAAGTTTTTCCAAACTTTCAAGTATTCGCTGCTTAATCTCATTAGCAGCTTTATTGGTGAAAGTTATAGCAAGTATACGTGAATAAGCATTCGGATACATCAATGCGAGACTCAGATACTCAATCATTAAAGTATAAGTTTTCCCTGATCCGGCTGATGATTTATATACAATAAAGTTAGCCATACTGCTCAAAATTTTATTACCACACAATTTAAAATCCTTACTCTGCAAGGTTAGACAAATATAAGAATTAACCTCACAGGTGCTTGATTTTTCAGTTCTTTATCCGCAGTAGTAAACAGGCGTCAAGTAATAGCTAAATAGTATCTTTGCAGTTCAAAATGGTGAACATGAAAGACAATAATAATTTGATTTATGGAATCAGGCCGGTAATAGAAGCAATAAAGGCGGGTAAAGAAGTTGATAAGCTATTTATACAAAATGGACTGAAGGGAGAACTAATTCCTGAGCTACGGAAACTTATTAATGAATTTCAGATTCCATTTCAATATGTTCCTATTGAAAAGCTTAACCGTATGGTTAAAGCAAATCATCAGGGAATTGCTTGTTATATATCAGAGATTGCCTATCAGCCAATTGAATCATTATTAATGTCAGTGTTTGAAAAAGGAGAAACTCCTCTATTTATAATACTTGATCGCATCACAGATGTAAGAAATATGGGTGCCATTGCAAGGAGTGCTGCATGCGCAGGTGCACATGCTATAATTATCCCTGATCGTGGTGGTGCACCTGTAAATGCTGATGCAGTGAAGACATCAGCAGGTGCTTTAAATATTATACCGGTTCATAAAAGCCATAATATTAAAACCACCATTGAATATTTGAAAGAAAGCGGGCTTAAAATTGTGTCTGTATCTGAAAAAGGCAAAAAAGACTATTTTAATTCGCAACTTACCGGGCCTTTAGCTTTAATAATGGGATCCGAAGAAGATGGAGTATCTGGAGAATATTTGAACAGAAGTGATGAAGTCATAAAAATTCCTATGAAAGGAGAAATTTCGTCGCTTAATGTATCAGTTGCTGCAGGTATAATTCTTTTTGAAGTAGTGAGACAAAATATTATTGCTCAAATTTTATAATTCTAAAACTTTCAATTACCTAATTAAATGAGAATCTTCACAATAATTATTTTAACACTCATCATCTTTACTTCATGCACTCACTCAAAAGAAACTCATTTCAAAGATGGGACTATAAAATCACGACAGGAGTATAAAGGCAAGAAATTGAATGGCACCAGCACCTGGTATTATGATAACGGCAATAAAGAGCTTGAAGTAATTTATGCTAAAGATAAGCCTAATGGACCTTCAACGAGATGGTTTAGGAATGGTCAAAAGGAATTAATTGAGACATATAAAGATGGAAAACGTGATGGCACAAGCCGTAGATGGGATATTGAAGGTCATTTACTTGAAGAAATAAATTATAAAGCAGATTCACTAAATGGTCCTTACATTCTTTACCATGAAAATGGAAATGTTAAAATTGAAGGCAATTATAATATGGGACTTTTTGATGGTTTGTGGACATATTATGATGTAACGGGAATGAAAGTAGGTGATGGAACGTATCACAAAGGTGAGGGAATTCAGAAAGCTTATTATCCTAATGGCAATACCAGATTAAGTGTTCCTTATAAGAACAATAAGAGAAATGGTTATGAACTTTGGATTGACAAAGAAGGTAAAGTAGTTAAGAAAGTACTTTACGTGAATGATGCTCCTGCAATAAATTAATTTTAGAAGATAAATTAATTTCAACAAGAATTAGCAATCCAATTTTCCCGAATAAATAAGAGGAATAAGATATTTCACAATCGGTTAACGCTTTCATTTAAATTATTAATATAATTCTTTCATAATGTGAAGGTTAGGTATTAAAAAACAACTAGTGAATAACTATAAAAAATTAACTCTTGTTTTAATTTGGAAATTTCATTTTTTATCAGATAACTTTGCCTTGTTATTCAATTAACAGTGTTTTAATAATCACATATTTAATCATCCTAAAACATCCACAAGATGAAGCTGGAAAAAATCATGGCCGACCTGGAAAAGAAACATCCGGGCGAAGTAGAGTACTTACAAGCGGTTCACGAAGTTCTTGAATCCATTGAAGAAATTTATAATGAGAATCCACAGTTTGAAGCTGCTGGTATCATTGAAAGAATTGTTGAGCCTGACAGGATCTTAACCTTCAAAGTGCCCTGGGTAGACGACAATGGCAAAGTACATGTTAACCTTGGTTACAGGGTACAGTTTAACAATGCTATAGGTCCTTACAAAGGTGGACTACGTTTTCACCCAAGTGTGAATTTAAGTATTCTGAAATTCTTAGGCTTTGAGCAGATCTTTAAAAACAGTCTTACAACACTTCCTATGGGTGGTGGTAAAGGTGGCAGTGATTTCGACCCAAAAGGAAAATCAGATGCTGAAGTTATGCGTTTCTGCCAGTCATTCATGTTAGAGTTATGGAGACTTATTGGTCCTGAAACTGATGTTCCTGCTGGTGACATAGGTGTTGGTGGACGTGAAATTGGATTCCTCTTTGGAATGTATAAAAAATTAGCTCACGAGCATACTGGAGTATTAACCGGAAAAGGCCGCAATTGGGGTGGAAGTATCCTACGTCCTGAAGCTACAGGTTTTGGCGCTGTTTATTTTGCTGCTGAAATGTTAAAAACTAAAGGCACTGACTTTAAAGGTAAAACAGTTGCTATATCAGGTTTTGGTAATGTTGCCTGGGGTGCTGTTACTAAAGCTAATGAATTGGGTGGAAAAGTTGTTACTATCTCTGGTCCTGACGGATATATCTATGATCCAGCAGGAATTTCAGGAGAGAAAATTGATTTCATGCTTGAACTAAGAGCTTCAAATCAGGATATCGTTGCTCCTTATGCTAAGAAATTTGCAGGCTCACAATTCTTCGCCGGTAAACGTCCTTGGGAAGTTAAATGTGATGTTGCAATGCCATGCGCAACACAAAATGAACTTGGAAAACAGGATGCTGAAATGCTTGTAAAGAATGGTGTATCTTTCGTTGCTGAAGGTGCTAATATGCCTTGTACTCCTGAAGCTATTACTATTTTCCAGAATGCAAAAATCAATTTCGCTCCTGGTAAAGCTGTTAATGCCGGTGGTGTTGCCACTTCAGGTCTTGAAATGACTCAGAATTCTATGAAACTAAGCTGGGGCCCTTCTGAAGTTGATCAAAGACTACATCAGATCATGAAAGATATCCACAGTGCATGTGTTAAATACGGTACTACTAACGATGGTTATGTTAACTACGTTAAAGGTGCTAACGTTGCAGGCTTCCTGAAAGTTGCCAATGCTATGCTTGATTGCGGTATTATCTAATCAGTTTAAGTAATAAGCATTAAAATACAAAGAACCAACAATAGGTTGGATAACCAAAAAAAAGCCTCGGATAACACCGGGGCTTTTTTAATATACTGGTTTGAATCATTACCTGCTACTTCAGAGTGTCTTTCTAAGTTAATTGTTAAATCTAAATAATTAACTTTGCCCTTTAAAAATAGTATAAATGCAGTTTCTTAATCCCTGGCTATTAGTTGGAATGTTAGCGATAGCTATACCTATTGCTGTTCATTTATTCAACTTCCGACGCTATAGAAAACTGTATTTTAGTAATGTTCACTTCCTTAAGGAACTAAAACAACAAACCCGAAAGCAATCTAACTTACTGCATAAACTTGTATTGGTAAGCCGAATCCTTACTTATATTTTTATTGTACTCGCTTTTGCACAGCCTTTTATCGCCAATAAATTGGAAGCTTCAAATAAAGAAGCAAAAGTTGTGAGTGTATATGTAGATAATTCATTTAGCATGGAAGCCCAGGGCACAAAAGGTTCGTTACTTGATGAAGCTAAGGATAAAGCATCAGAAATTGCATCAGGGTATAAGCAGAATGACCTGTTTCAACTCCTCACAAATGATTTTGAAGGTCGACACCAACAGTTGGTGAGCCGTGATGAATTTATTACAATGCTTAATGAAGTTGAAGTATCTTCTCAAGTACGGTCATTAAAAGAAATAATTGCCCGTCAGAGTGATCTTCTCGAATCAAGTAAACCTGAAAATGAAATAGTAAATTATATAAGTGACTTTCAGCAGAGTACTGTTATGAAAGCGTTACCCGATAAAGGATTCAAAAATGGATTTCTTATCCCTTTAAAACCAGCTTCTAAACATAACCTCTTTGTTGATAGTTGTTGGTTCACCAATCCGATATTGCAATTGAATGAACAGGCTACTTTAAATGTTAAAATCACTAATATTTCTGATACTAAACTTGAAAAAATCCCTGTTAAACTAATAATTGATGATGCGCAACGTTCAGCAGCAAGTGTTGATATTGAAGCAGGTGCATCACAGGAAATAAGTTTTTCATTTAGCAACAATAAAGCAGGTATAATGAGTGGCTATATTGAGATCAACGATTTCCCGGTCACTTATGATGATGATTATTATTTCACCTTTAAAATATCTCCCGAAATTCCAGTTCTGTGTATCAATAATGAAAAGTACGATCAATACATTAATTCTGTTTTCGGTGTTGATTCTATTATCAAACTGACAAATACGACTGTTAGGCAGATAGATTTTTCTTCGCTGAATTCATTCAATCTGATTATTTTAAATTCACTTAATACTTTCAGTACTGGTTTAATACAGGAATTGAAAAAATATGCTTCTAATGGAGGAAATATTCTAATAGTTCCTTCAATGCAAACAACTATTGAAAGTCAGAATAATTTATTATCGCAGTTTGGAACAGATTTATTTACCGGTGTAGATTCAATTCCTATTAAGGTGGCAAAGGTCAATACAAATCACCCCATTTATAAGGATGTGTTTGAAAAGGAAGCATTAAAAGAAGAAAATTTGAATATGCCCACTGTAAATATGCATATGAAAGTGGCTCCTGTTACAAGCAGCAAAACTGAGACATTACTTGAATTAAGTAATAATGAACCATTTCTTAATATTACTTCATATAGTTCTGGAATTATATATCTTTTCACATCGTCTCTTACTGATGCAGCAGGAAACTTTGTAAGAAATGCTCTTTTTGTTCCTACAATGCTGAATATAGCCTTTAGAAGTGAAAAGATAAAGCCTCTTATGTATTATATTGACGATAGCAGACCTATTGCTCTCTCAAATAGTATCCCTGTTGGTGACAATGTTATCAAACTATCGGAATCAAAAGGCACTTATGAATTTATTCCTGAAATAAGAGAGTCTGACGGTCAAACGTTTATTTTCACAAATAATCAAGTACCAAGAGCAGGAATTTTTGATGTAGTCTTTAATGGAAAAAAGATTGATATCTTAGCGTTCAATTACAATAGAAAAGAATCAGATTTAACACTAGCAACACCCGATGAACTTAACCGGTTAAGTTCTAAAACAGGATATACTCTTCTTGAAAACTCACCAAAACCCTTAAATGAAGTCATCAATGAGAGCAATCTTAAAAAGAACATGTGGAAGTGGTTCATTGTGGGTGCATTATTTTCGCTTTTATCTGAAACTTTATTATTGGCATTATTTAAAAACAGAGGGGTTAAAGTATAGAGACCTTTCCCCTGCTGAATGAGGAATATCTTAAATTATATCAAAGAAAGAAATAAATAAATGAGGGTTTGTACAATTAGAGTTGAAAAAGCATAGTCGAAGGAAATAATGGCAGAAGATCAAGATTTAAATAATCAGGAAAATAGCTTTCAAGAAGAATCCCCTGAAGTAGAATCAAACGAAGCAAGCGAGCTACACAAAACGATACAATTATCAGGAATGTACCAGAATTGGTTTCTTGATTATGCATCTTATGTAATACTCGAAAGAGCGGTACCAGAAGTAATAGATGGGCTCAAACCTGTTCAACGCCGTATACTTCATGCTTTAAGTGAGTTAGACGACGGTAGATATAATAAAGTAGCAAATATTATTGGGCATACTATGAAGTATCATCCTCATGGTGATGCATCAATTGGAGATGCTCTGGTACAGTTAGGCCAAAAGGAACTCCTCATTGATATGCAGGGGAATTGGGGAAATATATTGACAGGTGATAGTGCTGCAGCACCCCGATATATTGAAGCACGACTGAGTAAGTTTGCAAAAGAAGTAGTCTTTAATCCCAAAACAACTAAATGGAAACTCTCTTATGATGGTCGTAATAAAGAACCGGTAACATTACCAGTTAAATTTCCTCTTTTATTGGCTCAGGGAGTTGAAGGAATAGCAGTTGGACTTGCATCTAAAATTCTGCCTCATAATTTTCTGGAACTTATTGATGCTTCAATTAAAATCCTACAGGAAAAAGATTTCGAACTTTTTCCTGATTTCCCCACCGGCGGGTTAGCCGACTGCTCTAAGTACAATGATGGTTTACGCGGAGGAAAAGTAAGATTACGCGCAAAAATTAGTCAACTTGATAAACGTACCTTAGTTATAACTGAAATTCCTTTTGGAACTACTACAGGGAGTTTGATAGATACTATCATTAGTGCTAATGAAAAAGGGAAAATAAAAATCCGAAAGATTGATGACAACACTGCAGCTAATGTTGAAATACTAATCCACTTAATGCCTGGCATTTCCCCTGATACTACAATTGACGCACTATATGCTTTTACTGATTGCGAGGTTTCTATTTCACCAAATAACTGTGTTATTCAGGAAGGGAAACCAAGGTTTAGTAGTGTAAAGGAAATTCTCAGGGAATCAACAAAAGAGACATTAGCACTTTTGAAGATGGAACTCATGATCAGAAGAATGGAACTCTTAGAGAACCTTCTTTATGCATCTCTTGAACAAATCTTCATCGAAAAAAGAATTTATCATCAAATTGAAAACAGCCCAAGCTGGGAAGAAGCACTTAGTACTATTGATAAAGAACTGGAGCCATATAAACCTGCGTTTTACAGAACTATAACTATTGATGATATTCTAAAGTTAACCGAAATTAAAATAAAGCGTATCTCAGTATATAATACGTTTAAAGCAGAGGAGCATATGAGAACTCTCTCTGATGAAAAAGCCCAGGTTGAACACTACCTTGATAATCTTACTGAATATGCTATAGAATATTTCAGAAACATTAAACGCAAATTTGGCAAAGGAAAAGAAAGGAAAACCGAATTGCGCAGTTTTGATACCATTGAAGCTGTGATGGTAGCTGCTGCTAATCAAAAACTTTATGTTAACAGAAAAGAAGGTTTTGCTGGTACATCTTTAAAAAAGGATGAATTTGTATGCGACTGTTCTGATATTGATGATATTATTGTCTTTAGAGAGGATGGAACTTTTATTGTAACTAAAGTTGCTGAAAAATTATTCGTTGGTGAAAATGTTATTCACATTGATGTTTTCCGTAAAAATGATGAACGTACAATCTACAACCTGATTTATCAGGATGGTAAGGCAGGAAGTTCATATGCCAAACGGTTTGCAGTAATGGGAGTAAATCGTGATAAAGAATATAACCTTACAAAAGGAAAAGCTGGTTCAAAGGTGCTTTACTTTAGTTCTAATCCAAATGGAGAAGCCGAAATAATTAAAGCAATACTAAAGCCAATGCCACGCTTGAAAAAGACAAGCATTGATTTTGATTTCAAAGAATTAGCAATTAAAGGAAGAAACTCCCAGGGGAATGTCCTAACTAAACATCCTATTAAAAAGATCACATTATCCGAAACGGGTTTATCAACTCTTGGCGCCAGAGATATTTGGTTTGATGATTCAATCAAACGGCTTAATACAGAAGGGCGTGGACGACATTTAGGGGCATTTACCGGTGATGACAGAATCCTGGTCATAATGCAGTCGGGCGACTACCGGTTATATAATTATGACCTGACAACACATTTTGATGAAGATTTGCTGATTATTGAAAAATTCAATCCTGCTAAACCAGTCACAGCCGTTTATTTCAATGGAGAAAAACAACACTACTATTTAAAGAGATTTGAAGTTGAAATCACTGATAAAAAGACTGACTTTCTCAATGATGATAATACATCGAAACTTATTCAGGTTTCAACTGATTGGCTCCCGGTGTTTAAAATTATCTTTGATGAAAAATTAAATAACAGAGTAATTGAAGACGAAATTATTGAAGCCTCTCCATTTATTGAAATAAAAAGCTACAAAGCAAAAGGGAAAAGAATCACCACTCACGGTGTGAAGAAAATAGTGATGCTTGAGCCTCTGCCTTTTGAAATACCTTTTGAAATTTCGGGCGCTATTGAAAGTGAACCGGAAGATGTTTCGGAAGATGACATTGAATTTCCTGCAAAAGATAAAAAAGATATAATTGATGATGATGCTGTTCAAATGACCCTTGATTTTTAAAGTTACGAATCCTATTAAATAATTAATTACTAAAGTAAAAACCGAATACCAAAATGAATACTACGACTGATACTAAAGTTTTGAAAATTACCGATGATGTTAAATGGATTGGTGTATTGGATTATGACATTGTGACTTTTGATGTGGTCATGCAAACCAAATACGGCACAACATATAATTCCTACTTTATTGATGCTACAGAACCTGCAATAATTGAAACCGTTAAATACAAATTCTGGGACACGTATTTAAAGAAAATAAATAGCATTACAAATCCTGCTTCAATAAAGTATATAATTCTTGATCACACAGAGCCTGATCATTCCGGTAATGTTGAAAATCTGCTAAAAATAGCACCTCACGCAGTAGTAGTAGGAAGCGGTAACGCAATAAGATATATGCAACATCAGCTCGGTTATGAGTTCAAGTCGTTGCAGGTTAAAGATGGTGACACTTTGTCACTGGGTAACAAGACACTTAAATTCATAAGTGCTCCTAACTTACATTGGCCTGATTCAATTTATACTTATCTAGTTGAAGATAAAGTCCTTTTTACTTGTGATTCTTTTGGCGCACATTACTGCCATGAAGAGATGTATGACGATCTTACAGGCAATTATGATGATGCTTTTAAGTATTACTTTGATGTTATTCTTAAACCTTACAGCAAGTTCATGTTAAAGGCAATAGAAAAAATCAGTTCACTTGAAATAAATTGTATCTGTACAGGGCATGGTCCTATATTAAGGTCAACCTGGAAAGAAAAAGTCGATCTGTCAGAAAAACTCTCCCATGAAGCAATTGGTGACCCGATCAAGACAAGAGTATTCATTCCTTATGTATCTGCTTATCAAAATACCGGCATCCTTGCTCAACGCATTGCTGAAGGGCTAAAGAGTCATAACGAGCTTGATGTTCATTTATGTGATATTGAAACCATGAGTTCGGCTGAAATTGATGATAATCTTGCAAAAGCCTCAGGAATTATCATTGGTTCTCCAACGATAAATCAAAACATATTACCACAGATTTACCACACATTCGCGCTTATAAATCCTATAAGAGATAAAGGTAAACTCGCAGGATGTTTTGGTTCATATGGTTGGAGTGGTGAAGGTGCTAAGATAATAGAGTCAAATATGGTAAATCTTAAATTAAAATTGTTTGAAGAGCCTCTATTCTTTAAATTTACACCCCATGAAGATGATTTGCTAAAAGGATACGAGTATGGTGTAAAATTCGGGAAAGCAATCATAGAACAAAGTAAAAAAACAGAATCGGAAGTTTAGTAACTTTATTATCTCAATGTCAATAGCCAACTTTATGGTAAAAAAGTATCAAGGGGTCATTTTCTTGTGCTTGTTCATGACTGTTTTCATTTCATGCAGCCCTGAGCGCAAACTTGCAATAAAATTTGTAAAGGAAACTAAACCAGGGACCGTACTTATACTTGCACCGAACTTTGTCTATAAGTCAAGTTACAAAATACCTGATATTGAAAATTTCGACTCATTACCTCAACAAGAAAAGGATTCTATATCCTATTTCAATAGTGATATAGTGCAGTTTTGCAATGATTCAATCTATATAGGCAATTTTGTAAAGTCACTTGTAAAAGGGCTTGAATACTTTGGATATTCTGTTACTTATAATAAGCCGGCTGACCAATTTCTAACTTCTGGTAATGAATCATCGTTCATTCTAAATATTGCCCAAATTCAACTTGAGGAATACATTGATTCTATTAGTGATGAAGCTTCATTTGACACAGAATCTTCAAATAATGTATCCATTTTTATAACTGCAATAAACCTAAATAACTGGGTTGAAATTACCCGTTTAAATCATGTTAAGTCGGCACCTCAGTTACTATTCAATTCACAGATTATAACTGATGATTTTCATGGTAACTTTAAATATTACCCTTTAACCGGGAATTTCAATTATGAGTACAGTATTGATAGTTTGAATGTTGATAAGCTATACAATGCTGCAAGTGAATTGGGATATAAGCATGCTCAATGGGTATTTGATTACTTACTCAATGATTATGTTAAGAGGAATCTTCTTCCAACAGAAGTTCAGGAAAAGCTTTATACTTATGATTTCAGGAACAAGGTGCTCAAGAGGTTAAGATGGAACCCATTTACACCTGTTAATGAATAACCATAGTTATGCACCTCTTGAAAAAGGAGCAACCGAAAGATCGGAGAATTCTTTTCTCAGGTATTTAAAGTAACCTGTAACAGCTATCATTGCAGCATTATCAGTAGTAAATTGAAAATCGGGAATAAATACATTCCATCCCTTGCTTTTCATTGCCAACATTGCCTCTCTTAGAGCTGAATTTGCTGAAACTCCACCGGCCACAGCAACATTCGTAATTCCTGTTTCTGTTACTGCCATAATGAGCTTCTTCATCAAGGTATCAACAATTGATTTTTGGATGGAAGCACATAAATCATGCAAATTCTTTTCTATGAACAATGGATCTTCCTTTAAATGATCACGAACTGAATAGAGAAATGACGTTTTTAAGCCACTAAAACTAAAATCAAGACCAGCAATCTTTGGTTTTGAAAAGTTAAAAGCTAGTGGATTACCTCCTTTTGCATACTTGTCGATCAAAGGACCACCGGGATAAGGCAAACCTAAAATTTTTGCAGCTTTGTCAAATGCTTCTCCTGCGGCATCGTCAATAGTACGACCGATAATATTCATGGTAAAATGGTCATCCATTCTTACTATTTGTGTATGACCACCAGATACCGTCAAACAGAGAAATGGAAATGCAGGAATTGGTTTAGTGTTTGATTCATCAACAATAAAATGAGCTAATACATGTGCTTCCATGTGGTTAACTTCTATCAACGGAATATTCAATGCATAAGAAAATGCTTTTGCAAATGAAGTTCCAACAAGCAATGAACCCAGTAGTCCGGGCCCCCTGGTGAAAGCAACTGCAGATAACTGTTCTTTTTTTATTCCCGCTTTCTTTAGTGCCGTATCAACCACAGGAATAATGTTTTGCTGATGCGCTCTTGACGCTAATTCAGGAACTACACCTCCGAAAGAATTATGCACCGATTGATTAGCAATAACGTTAGAACAAATTACTGTATCTCTTAAGATTGCAGCTGATGTATCATCACAAGAAGATTCAATACCTAGAATATAATTCACTAAATTGAGTTATTATTAAGATTTTACAAGTAAATTTCAGACTTTTGCAAGTTGTTGCATAATCTTTGTTAAGATCCATTATTAAACGGGCAAAGTTATCAAAAAGTACGTATATATAACCACACTGCTGCTTATAGCATTGATGGGTAATCTATTATGCTTATATCTTATTTTCAGGAGTCCTCAGGTCCAAACATGGATAGTAAGCAGGACTACAGCGTATTTGTCTAAAGAGCTAAATACTAAAATATCTATTACCGGAGTAAATTTAACCTGGTTTTTTGATTTGGTTTTAGAAGATATTCTTATCGAAGATACTCATCATAAAGTCTTGTTAAAATCTTCGGAACTCAAAATAGATATTGACAAAATCAACATTCGAAATAAGAAAATAAGTTTTAAGACTATTGGTATCAATAGTGCTGAGATAAATCTTGTTAAATATAAATCAGACACTACATTTAATTATAGTTTTATAGCCAACTATTTCAGCGGGACACCTGATACAGCCGGTCCTACTAAGCCATGGCAGGTTAAACTTAATGGTCTTAAGTTAAAAAATTGCGTTCTGCTTTATAGTAATCAACATAAGGAATTGAACACTAAATCAATGGATTATGACCATCTCCTCATTTCAGTATTTGACTTTAATGCATCAAATATTAATTATGCAGGCGATAGCATTAATTTAAATATAGCAAATATATCTGCTAAAGAAAAATCAGGTTTTACTCTTACTCATTTCAAAAGTGTAATTACTTTAAAATCTAATAGCATTATTGCTCATAATCTGCATATTATCAGCGGCGAAAGTGATATTAATACAGATCTTAAATTTTCTTTTAGAAGCTACAATTCTTTTAATGATTTTATTGATAGTGTTAGTTTTATTTCTGATTTCAAACCTTCTATTTTAAATTTAAATGAGCTAAGGTATTTCTCCAGTTCAATAACAGGTATGGAGGATGAAATCAATTTTAATGGATTAGTAAAAGGCACTGTATCATCACTCAAAGCCAGAGGTTTCCATTTCTCATTTGGCAATGTCTCTGATTTTAATGGAGAGATTAACATGGATGGGCTTCCCGATATAGAAGAAACCTTCATTCACTTAAAGGTAAAAAAGCTCTCAACAGACTACTATGATATTGCCAACATTAAATTACCCGGTAGTCAAGTTTTAAACATCCCACCGGAAATTAAAAACATTGGGACTGTTGACATAAAGGGATTTTTTACCGGTTTTATTTACGATTTTGTTTCATCAGCCGACTTCTATACAAGTATTGGTACCCTGGAGACCGATTTAAGTCTGCAAACAGGCCGGGGTAAAATACTTAAATACAGCGGTCAATTTAATTTAAAGGAATGGAATTTGGGTAAAACACTTTCATTAAGTGAGAAAGTTGGTGCGATTAGTATGACTTCAACCATAAACGGTGAAATATTAAATAAAAAGCATAACAACTTAAAAGTGATTGCTTTGATTGAAAAGGTTGAATTACTTAAAAATGAATTTAACGACATTTCGGTCAATGGGCAATTAAACAACCGGCTGTTTAATGGAAACCTAAAAATGCATGATGAGCTTGCTGATCTTGACTTTAAAGGAATGGTTGATTTAACTAACAAGATTCCTGTTGTTAATTGTACTGCTATACTTAAGAATGCATATCTGGCACAACTCAATCTTTGGGATCATGATCTTAGCTCAAAAATCTCAACCAGGATGGACTTAAATTTTACAGGGTCAAATATTGATAATTTGCTTGGATATTTAAGTTTTGATAGTACTGTATATTTTGAAAAGGACAAATCTTATTACATAAAGAACATTGAGTTATCAACTCAGGAGATTAGTCATGATACTAAAAAGTTATCCTTGAAATCTGATTTATTAGACGCATCATTTTATGGTATGTTCTCATTCAAAGATTTTTACAACTCTTTATCAAACATTGTGAGTCTTTATCTCCCATCATTAAATCTTGTTAATCAGAAACAAACGGTATCGAAAGAACAATTATTTGACTATTCATTTCAATTAAAAAATATTAAACCCTTAACTGAAATTTTCCTTCCTGAATTTGATCTAACATCTGAAGCTTCACTTTACGGAAGTTATAATTCTCAGAATAATACAATCATTTTTAATGGACTCGCTAATTCTTTCATCTATAAAGGAATGAAATTCAAAGACTGGTATGTTAGAAGTAAAAATGCAGGTTCTTCTCTTCAATTGGCAAGTGGTATTTCATCTATTTCCTTTGTTAATAATAACGATGATTCTGAAGCCTCACCAGCAGTTGAGAATTTAATTTTCAAAACTTTTATGCAGGGTGATAGCATAAAATACGACTTAAACTGGGACGATGAAATAGTCGAAAATTATAACATCGGACATATTAACGGTTACTTTTCTTTTGCTGATTTTCCAAGAATACATACACGATTTGAGAACTTTGAGTTAAAGATAAATAACAAGCCATGGGTTGCTAAACAAAATAATGATATCATTATTGATTCAACAGCAATTGAAATTCAAGATGTTGAGATAGCAGGAGCTAATCAGAAACTTAAGTTGGCAGGCAAAATTTCTAAGAAACCCGAAGACATACTAAAACTTAATTTCACTGAGCTTGATATCTCTAATATTGATAGATTGATCAATGTGAAGAATGTTGATTTTGATGGTATCCTTACCGGTTCATTATCACTTAAAGATCTTTATAATACGCAGCAAGTTGAAGCTCAGGTTGAAGTAAAAGACTTTGCCTTTAACAAAGAACGAATGGGCGATGCCAATATTAAAAGTGTTTGGAATCATGACATTTCGGCTCTCGACTTACAAGTTGACGTAATTTATAAAGGTAATGTCGGAACTCATATACCAATTTCAGCAAAAGGATTGATCTATACTTCAAAACGTCCTGAAGGAAATTTCGACATGGATGTTAAGGTAATGAATTATAAACTCGCATCTCTTAACCCATTCTTAAGAGGAATTGCTTCAAATATTAAAGGATTTGCAAGTGGAAATCTTAAGTTAACCGGAACTTTCGAAAAACCTCAGATTGTAGGTGAACTTGATCTTCTTAGAACTCAAATGAAGATTGACTATTTGAATGTAACGTATTCTTTTGCAAATAAAGTCATAATAGAGCCTAAGCTGATCAGTGCCAACAATGTAACTATTTATGATTCACTGGGGAATACAGGCACAATGAATTTTAACTTACGCCATGAAAATTTCAGGAACATAAAGATGAATATTGACATTGCAGCCAATAAGATGAATAGTTTGAATACAACTTTCAAAAACAATAATCTATTCTATGGTAAAGCTTTTGGAACAGGTACTGTTAAAATTAGTGGTTCTTTTAAGCAAGTCGATATCAAAATTGATGCTAAAAGCGAGCCCAATACAAGCGTTTACATACCTATTAACCTTGCTGTTGGTGCTTCTGAAAATAATTTCATCAAATTTAAGAGTAAGGATAGTATTTCTGACAACCAACAGGAGATATATTACACTTCTGAATCAGGTACAGATGTTACTATTAACTTACAGGTAAATGAAAATGCTGAAATGCAATTGTTCCTTCCTGAAAATATTGGTAATATAAAAGGAACAGGACGAGGGAACGTTCAAATTGGAATTAATAAACAGGGTGAATTCACTATGTATGGTGATTATGTAATGGATCAGGGATCCTTTCTTTTCACTTTAGGTAACGTTATCAACAGAGTTTTCTCTATTGAGAACGGTAGTAAGATATCTTTTAATGGAAGTCCATATGATGCTGACATTGACCTTAGTGCTATTTATAAACTCAGGGCATCAATGAAAGGACTTCCTGAACAATATGCTGGCAAAGCAGTACCTGTTGATTGCATAATCAGACTTAAGAATGATTTATATAATCCTGATATATCATTCAGTATCAGATTGCCCGAAAACAACAATGAACTAAATCAAATAATATTTGCCGCAATTGATACAACAAATCAAGTAGTTATGACTCAGCAGATAGTATCACTTCTGGTTCTTAAAACTTTTGCATTAAACTCCTCTCCTACTTTTGGCACGAGCGTAGGTTCATCGTCAATAGAAGTATTGACAGATCAGCTAAGTAATATGCTCTCTCAAATTAGTGACAATGTTGATATAGGTGTTAAATACCGTACAGGTGATGAACTTACTAATGAAGAACTGGAAGTTGCTTTGTCAACTAACCTGTTTAACGACAGAGTCTCCATTGATGGCAATGTTGGTATGTATACAACAGGCAGCACACAAAATACCAATAGTATAGTTGGGGATGTGACAGTAGACGTAAAAATAACACCTGATGGAAGACTCAGAGTGAAAGCTTTCAACAAATCAAATCCATTTGATATTACACCATCTTCTACTAATTCTTACAAGCAGGGAATAGGCGTTTACTACAGGTATGAGTTTGATAAATTCTCAGATATCTTTAGGCGTAAAAAGAAAAAAAGCTGAATTGCCTATTGATTTTTCTTTATTTTTAACGCATTAAACCATCTGTTATGAAACTTCTCTACTATCTTAATAGTCTGATTGTTACTATGCTTTTGTTACAAACAACTGCAAATGCACAAATTACTATTGGAACCAGCAATATGCCTGCACAAGGCGATACCATAAGAGTAAGTAAAACAACAACTGCATTTTTAACTGATCCATCAATTACCGGGTTTAATACTTCCTGGGATTATTCATCTTTAGATCCGGCATCACAGGAAGTTCTTAATTTTATTAGTCCAACAAACACTCCGGGTATATATCAGATTATCTTTAATCCTTTCACAACAAATCTGGCGACTCCAATTCCTGTTTTAGATTTTCTGGATTTACAAGTAAGTCAAGCTTTTGCTTACTTTAAAAATACTCAAACTGAATATTCTCGTGTTGGCTTTGCAGCTAATATTATGGGAATGCCTATACCAATGAAATATTCACAACCTGAAAGATTATATAAATTCCCTCTAACGGAAAATTCAACTCCTGACTCAACAACTTCTACAATTACAGTGCAGTATCCCGATGTTGCTTACTTCAATCTCCTCCGAAAGAGGGTAAACAGCGTAGATGGTTCAGGAACATTAATGACTCCTTTTGGAACATTTAATACTTTGCGGGTTAAATCAGTAATTTATGAACGTGACAGTTTGTATCTTGACTCCCTATCTCTTGGTGTACCTGTAATACGCAATATTATTGAATATCAATGGCTATCTCCTGACTTCCCAGTACCGGTACTGACCATTACTCAGGAAGGCACTTTATATAACATTCAATATATTGATACAGTAAGGAATATTATTCCATTGACACTTTCTTTAGGGCAGGATCGTACCATTTGCAATGGTGAATCTGTAACCTTAAATGCAACGGTAGCCGGTGGTACTCCTCCATATACTTACTTATGGAATACTGGTGAAACTACTTCAGCAATAACTGTAGCCCCATCAGAAACAATGGATTATTCTGTTCTTGTAATTGATAATAAAGGAAATAGTACCTCCGCTTCGGTTACAATTACAGTGATTCCTTTCCAAACTATTAATCTTGGCAATGATACTACCCTTTGCAGTAATCATAGTATCACATTCACAATTCAGGGCACTTATGATAATGTTACCTGGTTTGTAAATAACTTTCAAAAGACAACAGGACAATCATTTACAGTTGATTCTACAGGTATTGGATCGAATACTGCTGTAATTAAAGTTACTTATCAAAATGGAGAGTGTTCATCATTTGATGAAGTAAACATAACTTTTCATGTTTGTGATGCTTTGCCTGAAATAATTGAAGGGAATCTCATTCTAACTCCAAATCCTGCAGACCAGGTAATTTCTATCAACAGTACCAAATTTAATTTCAGCAACCCGACTATCAGGATTGCCAATATTGCAGGATCATTAGTGCAACCAAGTGAATATAGTATTGCCAACGGAAGGATTGAGCTTAATATAGCAGAACTTAAAAAGGGCATTTATTTCATTACTATCCTGGAAAAGAATCATTTATTGAACGGTAAGTTTTTAAAACTTTAAATTCAAAAGTGTCCGTCCGCATATGCAAAATTGATATCCGAAAACGAACACTTTATTTTTTAAATTCCCATTTTTTTCTTCCGAAACCCTTGACTATCAAGGCATTTAGTACTTTGGCATGCTTTTAGTAAAGAGAGTAATGTACAAGGTAAAACGAAAATGCCATGAAAACAAAACTCATCTTTGCAATTCTCTTTCTGCTGTTCAACACAATAATTCTTTCGGGCAGAAATTTAAATTCAGTTAATGCAGGCAATGACACCCTTTCTACTGTTTCAACTACAGTAATATTACCTGAAGTTGATGAAGAAACCTATATAAATGATATTCCATTTGACACTAAAGCTATTGCTCTGAAATCGTTGACTCTTAATCCCGAGAAACTGCAGGCAGATGCTTATATGAATGACATTCCTTTCGATACGGAAAAAATAACTGAAAGCGATTATTATAAAGCATTAAGTATCAGACCAGAAGAAGAAAGCTATGTTGATGACATTCCTTTCAACACTTCAGATATAGTGCAGAACTACATGCTAAACGAAAGCAGATTGGCCGTACAGCCAGACAATACAAAATGTAGTGAATAAAACTAATAAAGAAATTAAACTTTGTTTTTGGTGAACTTGAATAAATCTCGAATCGCTTAATGTAGGAAAAGAGGCTCTTAACAGGGCCTCTTTTTTATTAGGAAGATTTTCTTTTGCGAATGATATCCCTCAATTGTGAAGCTTTTTCGTACTCTTCATGTTCAATTGCTTCCTTCATCATCTGCTCAAGTTCACTAACTGAGAATTTATTATAATCATACTCTTCTGTAACTTCAACCCCACCTGTTGCCAGTTGATCAATATCGGGCTCTTCTTCAACTGAAACTCCTGCACCGTTTAATACAGCCTCGTAAGTATAAATGGGACAATTAAATCTAACTGCAAGAGCTATTGCATCAGAGGTTCTTGAATCTATTTCCTTAATAGAAATGCCATCTGAACATATAAGAGTAGCATAAAAAATCCCCTGAGCAAATTTACTGATTATAACTTCTTTAAATTCAATGCCAAAAGTATCTGCAAAATTTTTAAACAGATCATGCGTTAATGGACGAGGAATTTTGATTTGCTCAATATGAAATAAAATGGCTTGGGCTTCAAAGGTATTAATAAGAATAGGTAATCGTCTTTTTCCTTCAGTCTCACCAAGTATCAGGGTGTATGCTCCGCTTTGCGATTGACTGTTTATCATACCAAGCAATTTCAATGGAATTTTGTCCATTAGGGATAGTTTTAATTTAGGTATAAAATTAACAATTAATTAACTCCTAAAAGTTCAATCCCGTCACATTTTTAAAGCACATAAAAAAAAATAAAAAATTATGAACAATTAATCCCAGTGCAATCGTTTGCAATTATGGTAAAATATTGCTCAAAATCAGTCATTTTCAAAAACTATTATGACTCTAATTGGTTATTAATAAGCCTTTTTGTTATTAAACCATTAATTTATAGATTTGCAATTCCCGTTTGTTTCACTACTTTTGTGAAATGTTAGTTATTGTCATATCCACAAACCCAATTTCATGATTATGAAGAAAGTGTTATCTATTTTTTCTCTACTTGTCTTTCCCTTGCTTTCGATGGCCAGTGAAGCTGACTTGCCAATACCTGATCTCAGGAATAGTTATTTTAATAATATAGGAATGAATGGCCATACATTACTTTCCTGGGGTATATTCATTATTGTTTTGGGTATGTTGTTTGGACTATGGCAATTTATGCGTATAAAAAAACTTCCTGCTCACAGTTCTATGCTTTCTGTTTCACATACTATTTATGAAACATGCAAGACTTATCTCTTTCAACAAGGTAAATTCCTTATCATTTTATTCCTGATTATTGGTACTTCTATCTTTTATTACTTCTATGGGTTGAATCATATGGAGTTTGGAAGAGTTATGCTTGTTTTATCATGGTCAGTTCTTGGCATACTTGGATCTTATGGTGTTGCCTGGTTTGGAATCAGAATAAATACACTGGCAAATAGTAGAACGAGTTTTGCTTCCCTGTCAAATAAGCCGTGGAGCGTTGTTTCTATCCCTTTGCAGGCAGGAATGAGTGTTGGAGTTCTGCTTATTACGGTTGAACTGATAATGATGATCTTTATATTGCTCTTTGTACCTGGAGAAAGTGCAGGAGCATGTTTTGTTGGCTTTGCTATTGGTGAATCACTCGGTGCTTCAGCATTAAGAATTGCCGGTGGAATCTTTACAAAGATTGCTGATATCGGTGCCGACCTTATGAAAATAGTATTTGCAATTGGTGAAGATGATCCAAGAAATCCCGGTGTTATAGCTGACTGTGTTGGTGATAATGCAGGCGATAGTGTTGGTCCTACTGCTGATGGATTTGAAACTTATGGTGTTACCGGAGTTGCTTTGATATCTTTTATTGTATTAGCTATTGGTCTCGAATTACAAAGCACTCTTATAGTTTGGATTTTCGCTATGAGAATTCTCATGGTCTTTACTTCAATTTTTTCATATGCTATTAATCAGGTAATTTCTACAAGGCGATTTGCAAATAAATCAGAATTTGATTTTGAAGCCCCATTAACTTCCCTTGTATGGACTACCTCAATTGTTTCAGTTATTGTTACCTTTATAGTCAGTAACGTACTTATTGGTGATTTAGCTGCTGGATTATGGTGGAAACTTGCAAGTATAATTAGCTTTGGAACGCTTGCTGCAGCTATCATTCCCGAATTCACTAAAGCATTTACAAGCTCGAAGTCACGTCACGTAAATGAAATTGTAACAGCTTCGCGCGAAGGGGGACCTTCATTAACAATCCTTTCAGGAATGGTTGCCGGCAATTTCAGCGCCTTTTGGAAAGGTATGGTGATAGTTGGTCTAATGTCTGGAGCATTTGCTATTTCAACATTGGGTTTAAGCGAACTAATGGCTTATCCTGCAATTTTCGCATTTGGACTCGTTGCTTTTGGATTCCTTGGCATGGGTCCTGTAACTATTGCTGTAGATAGTTATGGTCCGGTTACCGATAACGCACAATCGGTTTTTGAACTATCACAAATAGAAAGAATACCAGGTATTGAAAGAGAAATCGAAAAGGATTTTGGATTTAGACCTGATTTTACCCAGGGTAAACATTATCTGGAAGCTAACGACTCAGCAGGTAATACCTTTAAAGCAACCGCTAAGCCTGTACTTATTGGAACTGCAGTTATTGGTGCTACAACTATGATTTTTGCAATTATACTTATGCTGGAGCATCTTGGTATGTTACATTTAAGTCTTACTGATGCTCCTGTTTTATTAGGATTCATAACCGGAGGGGCTGTAGTTTTCTGGTTCTCGGGTGCATCTATTCAAGCTGTTACAACTGGTGCCTACAGAGCTGTAGAGTTCATTAAGAGAAATATTCAACTTGATAAGTCTGAAGCAAATATAGAGGATTCTAAAGCTGTTGTAAAAATCTGCACACAGTATGCACAGGCCGGAATGTGGAATATATTTGCTGTAATCTTTTCTTTAACTCTTGCTTTCGCATTTTTCAATCCCAACTATTTTGTTTCATATCTGATCTCCATAGCAGTTTTTGGTTTATTTCAGGCAATGTATATGGCAAATGCAGGTGGAGCATGGGATAATGCAAAAAAAGTTGTTGAAGTAGATCTTAAAGAGAAAAACACTCCTCTACATGATGCTACTGTTATTGGTGATACCGTTGGAGATCCTTATAAAGACACCTCTTCTGTTGCTCTAAATCCAATTATTAAGTTCTCTACTCTCTTCGGATTACTTGCAGTGGAGATTGCGGTTAAAATGAGTATTGCTGCAACTAGTAAGGGAACTTTTGATTTTACTCCATATATAGGGTCAATCTTTTTAGTTATTGGTCTCTTCTTTGTTTATCGTTCATTCTATGGGATGAGAATTAAGAAAGAAAATGTTGAAACA
>JBLMZZ010000185.1:0-5533 GCA_050259095.1 Omnitrophica WOR_2 bacterium
TTAATACAAATTCAGTGTCGTCTTTTTTCATTACCCCGGTTTTTAATTATAATGCAAATATAAGGTAAAAGATTTTATTTTATCTTCTATCTATAAAATTTATATGTAGTAGAAATTGAGTGCTTAAGCATAAATCTAGTACATATGTTTATTTCTATAACTGAGTTTTCTTAAAAACCAACACTACTTAATGTTTTTTGTACCAAAGATTTAAGAAGTTTTCTCAAAATATCTATATTATTTTGGTTTACGGGTATCTTACATATTACCTTTTATTATATAAATCAAGTTCTAAAACCCTTACTACTATTGGTGTATGAGATTTTAATGTGCACTTTCATTAATTTTTTGAAGCTATTCCCATTTGCCACACGAGGAGCAATAATTGTGCACCCCGCTATTTTAAATATTAATGATACAATTTTAAAAAAGCCTGCCTGTAAATAGTGCATAAGCACCTTGATAGTTAATTTAGATGATGATACTGAACATACTTGCAGAACCATTGGGCTTTATATAGCTTTAACATCCGTTCAACATCCTTTTAACGTCCATTCAGCATCCATAGATAATGAATGTTATACGGATGTTAAAAGGTAGGTGAATGGATGTTGAACCGATGTTGAAGCAAATACTTCTATAATTATTCCAGAATATTTCAACAGACGTAAGTTATCAAAACTTTACCGCATAACACTATCAGCTCAACCCATCAATGTTCCCGGGTCAACTTACTTATGAATAGTCAGGGATTGGATTTATAAGTTACTCGCAATAAAATCAACTGATTTATCTGCAAGAAAAGATTTTACTTCACTTTCAGGTACCTTTTCAATCATATAGTCGACTTCCTCAGTGTAATCTATATCATCAAAGAAGGACAATTGAGCCCTGAAAAGCTTTTCGGAAAATAGCTCACCAAAGATCTCTGTTGCTTTTAAGGAGATTTCCTGAATTGAGAACTGTTGGAGAAGAAAATAAAGATCAACATAGTCTTTCCATTTTGATCTCCTTCCTAAAGCATACGCTTTCATTGCAGCCAAATCAATGAGTGAAGGCATTTTATTGGGGTGGTAATAATTAACTACCTAGAATTTCTCTGTGCATAGTGACCAATAATGAGAGAAAGAAAATTGAGCATTTCAGGATAATAATTCATCTTCTTTCTGCCTTTGAGACCATTATATATTTCAGTTAGCTTTTCAAATCCCAAAACACTTATCAATGTTCTGATATCATTTAAATCACCATAATTGAAAATAGTTTCAACCAATAACTCATGACTTACCTCTTGCTTTTTATCCTCAGGTATATACCAGAACAAATAGCTCCGATCATCTATAAACGATTTTACCTTGTCAGAATTCATCAAATGAGATTTATCTATAACAAAGATAACTAAAATTTTAATCGTTCTTATTTATAAATTACCGGTAACTCTAACTGGCAGACCACAATAACAAACCGGGGATCTGTTATGAATCTGCCAGTTAGTTCACCGGGTATGTTTTATGATTTCAGTTCCTTTTCAAGGAGACTTACTAATTCATCAAGTCGTTTTACTACAGCAATGGTAGGTTCATTTGTAGTCATATCAACTCCTGCTTTTTTAAGCAGCTCAATAGGATAATCGTTTCCGCCTGATTTAAGCAAGGTCAAATAATTTTGTAAAGCCTTTTCACGTTCCTGAGGTGTGCCGGTTGTTATCAGGCTGTGAATACGTGATGCTGCAGCATAACTGGTAGCATAATTGTACACGTAATAAGGAAGTTGATAAAAGTGCATGATTTGTGTCCAAACATTATCCCTGTACATATTCTCTTGCACGGTATTTCCATAATATGCGGTATTCAAATCTCTCATTATACCATTTAGTACTGTTGCATTTACAGGCTGGTCGTTTTCAACAAGCTTGTGAACCTGTAACTCAAAATCAGCAAATTCACTTTGTCTGTAAAAACTACCAATAAGGTTACTTATGGCCTGATCGAGTAAAGCAATACGTTCTTCTTTATTGGTAGAATTCTTAATCATATAATCTAACAGGAGTTCTTCATTGAAATTTGAGGCAACTTCAGCTACAAATGTTGAGTAATCGGAATTGTGGAAAGGCTGATTAGAACAGGAGAACATTGAATGCATTGTATGTCCAAGTTCATGAGCCATTGTTGACACGGCATCAGTTGTTTGATCATAGTTCAGTAACACGTAAGGATGCACGCCATAAACTCCCATTGAATAAGCACCTGTTTCTTTGGCAGCTCCCTCATATACATCAATCCATCCACCTGAAAGTGCCTTCTCAATTCCTTCATTATATTCTTTACCAAGGGGCTTTAGCGCTTGTCTGATAGTTGCCTTAGCTTCCTCATATGTATAAGTTCTATTAAAGGTACCTAATGGAATGCTGCCATCCCATGCGGAATAATCATCAAGCTTTAAAATTTCTTTACGCAGACGTATATATCTTTGAAGAGGAGCAGGATTTTCACGAGCTACCTTAATAAGATTCTCATAAACCGATACCGGGATATTATTGTTGTTTAAAGAAGCTTCGAGTGTTCCGTTAAAACGATATGCCTGAGCATAAGCTTTGTCAGTTTTTGACACGCTTTGAAGCAGTGCTGCCATTGTATTTTCACGTGATTTGTAGTTAGCACTGAATTGTTCGTAAGCACGTTGGCGCTCACTCCTATCGGTACTAAAGTTTAGGATATTGGTAAGCATAGGACGTGAAAGAATAACTTTTTCACCATTTGAGCGGACAAATTCCGGATACTTATTATCGGATATTGCTACTTCAGTGTATAGGGATTGTGAAACTTCAGCTACCCCTGAAAAATACGATACCAACTGCTCCTGCTCGGCTGGCAATACATGTTCCTGAAGCCTGTACATGTTCTCAATACCAAAACGATAAGGATTATACTCGTTGTTCTCTTTTATCCAATTCATTACTTTTTCTTTTGGAACAGAAACCAATTCAGGGGTTACCCATGATAGTTCTATTCCCGAACTCTGCATAAAAGCCTGAATACGCTGGTAATTCTCATTTATAGAAGCATCGCGTGAATCAAGTGATCTTTCAAGATACACGTAACAAAATAGTTTTGTCATGATTTTTGAAAGCTCGTCACTCGTAATATAGTACTTGAGCATATTTTGAGATGATGAACCAAGTGTTCCCTTTAATGCTGTGACTTCTTTTAATATCTGATCAGCTTTTGTAAGGTCGGCCTTCCAGTCGTTAATGTTAGCATAGATATCCGTTAGTCGCCACTTTGCATTCTCAGGAGCATTCTCCCTTGTAATAACGGGTTCATCGGCAAAAGCTGCACTATACAGAATTAAACCGAAAAGAAAAGTAAGTAGGATGTTTTTCATTGGTAGCTGTGTTTTTTAATAAATGTTGATATAAGGTTTATTTCCATATAAATGGCTTTTTGCTGCAAAGCAAATCTTATTCCATTATCTTACAGTGTTAATTACCGGTAACTTACACAAAAATGCCTATTTGCATACTGTACACTTCTGAACAGCAAATTTTCAGAAATGAACAATGATATATGAAATGTTGATCACTATACCTGAATACCTGCAGTGCGTTTTACCAACAAAGCAGTTCTTAAGAAAAATGTAGTAATAATAGCGGTTATAATGATACCGGTTATAATTGAAACATTTTGAGGCAGTCTGAAACCTTCAGGAGCAACCATAATATAAGTGGAGATGACAGCAGTCATAAACACGGCAGGAATAAGAGTAATTATATAAGGTTTGCGCTCGTTCATCATATAAATGGTAACCGCCCATAATACAATTGTTGCCAGTGTTTGATTAGACCATGCCATATATCGCCATATTATTCCAAAATCAACCTGAGTAATGAGAAATCCAATAACAAACAGTGGAATTGTGATATATAATCGCTTTAAAATGGAGGCTTGTTTGAGTTTCATAAAATCAGCAATTATAAGTCTTGCCCCACGAAAAGCGGTATCACCTGATGTAATGGGTGCTGCAACAACCCCTAACAGCGCAAGGATTCCGCCCCATTTTCCCAGCATTGAATTGGAGATATTATTTACTATCCAGGCGGCATTATTATTATGATCAAGCATTACCTGATTGAGAGGACCAACACCTTTATAGAAAGCCATACCTGCAGCTGCCCATATGAGCGCAACAATTCCTTCGGTAATCATTGCACCATAAAAAACTCTCCTGCCTAATTTTTCATTGGTAATGCACCTTGCCATTAAAGGTGACTGAGTAGAGTGAAAACCAGAGATAGCACCGCAGGCAATAGTTATAAACACGAGAGGATAGATAGGAAATTTCCCGGCATCATAATGCATGTTTTTAAATCCGTATGGAATAATTTCAGGAATTGTGTAATTGCCAAAAAATAAGCATCCCATAATTCCCACTGCCATAAAGAGAAGCGCAAAACCAAAGATTGGATAAATACGGCCAATTAGTTTATCTATAGGTAATAAGGTTGCCAGTATATAATAGACAAACACACAGGTAGTCCAGAAGGGTATTCCCATTGAAAGGATACCATCAAGGATAGAAGCAGGTCCAATAACAAAAACCGCTCCCACCAAAAGCATTAGCATTACAGTAAAAACACGCATGAATTGCTTAAATCCATTGCCTAAATACTTCCCAACAATCTCAGGAATACTTAATCCGTCATGGCGAATTGACAACATCCCTGAAATATAGTCATGAACGCCGCCTGCGAAAATACATCCGATAACGATCCACAAAAAAGCAACTGGTCCCCACATAGCACCGGCAACTGCCCCGAAGATAGGACCAAGACCTGCAATATTAAGGAATTGAATCAGGAAGATACATGGCCATTTCATAGGCACATAATCAACTCCATCAGTCATAGTTAATGCGGGAGTTTTTCGATCAGGATTAGCGCCAAATATTTTTTCAACAAGAGCTCCGTAGAAAATATAGCCCAGAATAAGGGCGAGAATAGAGAGTACAAACGAAATCATAGCTTTCAGTTTTGTCGGTCAAAGGTATTATATTTGCTGTGAAATAATGTCCTGATGAGCCTAAAAAAAATTGCCCGGTTAATACTAAAAATTGCAGGTTGGAATATTGTTGGGGAATGTCCTAACCCTAAAACAGTTGTGGTCATGGCACCTCATACCTCAAACCTTGATTTCCTGATGGGATGGCTTGGGTATACATCACTCGGTATTAAATCACATTTCCTTATTAAAAAGGAGGTTTTTAAATGGTATTCATCGGCAATACTCAAAGCAATGGGGGGAATTCCTGTTGACCGAAGCCACAGTACAAATGTTGTGTTGCAGATAACAGAAGAGTTTAAGAATAGAAATAACTTTATTGTTACGATTACACCCGAGGGAACCCGTAAACTAAACAAGCACTGGAAACGTGGATTTTATCATATAGCTTTAAGCTCAGGCGTTTCAATAACTCTCGGGTTTCTCGACTATAAAAAGAAAGAAGGAGGATTTGGTCCTACGTTTATGCCTATGGG
>JBLMZZ010000186.1:0-5082 GCA_050259095.1 Omnitrophica WOR_2 bacterium
GAAACAAGCATAATTGGTAATAATGTGCGTATTTATCAGGGTGTTACATTGGGGGCTAAAAGCTTTCCCCTCAATGCTCAGGGTAATCCGGTCAAAGGTATTCAGCGTCATCCTATTGTTGAAGATGATGTTATCATTTATGCAAATGCAACCATTTTGGGACGCATAACCATTGGTAAGGGAGCTGTGATTGGAGGTAACGTTTGGGTGAGTGAAGATGTACCCCCGGGAACAAAAGTGTTATTAAATATTACTTCCTGAAATATTAAGGAGTTATTTTTATTATATTCGCCTCCTTATAATTTTGGTAACTGTTTTTATGAGTAAAATCCTTGCTATTGATGATGATTCCATCATTCGCACACTCCTTCTTAATATATTAAAAAAGGCAGGTTATGAAGTACTTACAGCTGCTGATGGAAACACCGGTTTACGCCTTGCAATAGAGGAAGATCCACATGTTGTGATTACTGATTATCAGATGCCGGGTATGAATGGACTGCAGGTGCTTGAAAATCTTCACAGTAAAGCGCCATCCATGCCGGTTATCATGCTTACTGCATTTGGCGATATTGCACTCACAATAAAATCTATGCAGGCAGGAGCCTACGATTATCTTGAGAAACCAATAAAACCTGATGAATTGCTCAAAGTTGTTAAAAATGCAGCCGACCTTTCATCGCAAAGCCGCAGTATTCGCGACAATATTCCTCCTTCATCTCTTAAAATGATTGAAGACAATACATTTATTGGGAAGAGCCATATTATGCGGGAGATCTTTAAAAATATTGGCAGAATTTCGATAAATAAAGTAAATGTGCTTATTACCGGTGAAACTGGCACCGGCAAAGAGATTATTGCCCGATTGATCCACCATAGTGGAGTTACCCGCGAAAATGCGATGGTAGTGATAAATTGTGCGTCTTTATCAGATAATATCAACGACACTGAATTGTTTGGTCATTCAAAAGGAGCTTTTCCCGGTGCTATGGCAGAAAAGAAAGGCAAATTTGAAATGGCAGGTGAAGGCTCCATATTTCTTGACGATATTTCTGAACTATCAGATGCATGGCAAGCTCGAATACTGAGGGTTATACAGGAACAGGAATTTGAAAAACCCGGTTCTCCGACACCAATACCCATGAAAGCCCGAATCATTGCTTCAACGAATAAGGACCTTGAAGAGATGGTTAAAAACGGCAAATTCCGTGAAGAGCTTTATTACAGATTGAAAGTATTCACTTTTAACATACCACCACTTCGCGCAAGAAAAGAAGATATTGGCGATTTGGTAAACCACTTTGTTGCAAAGCATAATCGTAAGCTTAATAAAAAGATTACCAAAGTATCGGATGGTGTTATTCAGTTAATGCAAAGTTATGACTGGCCCGGTAATGTAAGGGAACTTGAGAATGCAATACTTCAGGCCATGATTATGACACACGGCGATGTCCTGGAACGGGAAAGTATTGTTCTTACCAATGTAATTGATCCATGGATTGATCCGCAAAAAAAGCTGATGTCATTAGATGAGGTTGAAAAGATTCATATTACACATGTACTCGAAGCTGTAAACTGGCATAAGCAGGAAGCAACAGAAATACTCAATCTAACCCGACCAACTCTTAATGCCAAGATTGAAAAGTATGGTATCATAAAAAATACTGAACCATCAAAATCACTCCAATAAACGTAAAATAATTTTATTTTTCTTTCTTATAAGTGCGTTATGTAAAGTTTCTTTACGCATAACTTAAAATTATTATACACTCACTTTAATTCATTTTCAGCGTTTTAGCTATTTTCCTCAATTAAACTTCAACTTTTTTTGTTTATTTTCTTGTTGTTTGCCTAATGTGAGGCATACTTTTATATTGTAATTCAACAAAAGCTGAATGAAACTTACTTCCATCACATTATTAATCATGTTTATGGTGCTCTCACTAGCTGTTTGCGGACAGGTAAGGGTAACCGGACATGTTAGTGCTGAAGTGGTTGAAGCAGCTTCAATTAATAATGAATTAAATCATTCAATCAATATTGACAGGTCACAAATGAGCAATATTGATCTGGGCAGCTTAAAAGTGTCAGGATTAGAGCATACTTCATTTGATATATCGGTGCAAAATACTCTGATAAGTAATTCAACTGATAGCTATTCTTTCGTTACCGACATAAAAGCACCAGATATTTCAACTGATAACACATCTAATGAAATCTCCTTATCAGCCATCCTTGATAATCAGGCGCAGAGTGGTGATTATGATGGGAGGCTGACGGTTATTGTTTCTTATAACTGACTTTTGGTTCAGCAGAAGGGCAGCTGCCGTTAATATGGGGTTACGGCAGTTGCTTCTTTATTTTGTCCCTTTCCGAAACTAAATATTCCTTATAACTGTCCCAAATAAACATGGTACTATAAATTACCATTCCTACCTCTCAATAAATCTAATGCGCCTATTCAATTAATTAACAATTGCTTATATAATTTCAAATAGGGTTATTCAGCATAACATTATTTTATGGCACAGGATTGGTTAGATATGAAGCTACTGTGGGATAAGCTGTTTCTTATCCTCCAATTAAATATTATGAAGAAGTTTTCAATAGTTGTGTCTATTTTCCTTGCTCTGATGCTTAATAATAAAGTATCGGGACAAAACACTTCAACTGTTGAAGGAGATGCTTCTGCTCAGATAGTTTCCCCACTTCAACTTACAAATAGCAGTGATTTAGCTTTTGGAGAAATTATCGGCACTCAGGCAGGAGGAACAGTCATTATTGATCCGGTTGAAGACCCTGATCCTCATTTCTCAAATCCAGCTGCCGTAACAAATGATCCTTATGTTACTAGTTCAACATTCAATGTTATTGGATGTCCGAATGCGGTATTTCTGGTTGCACTTCCAAAAAAGGACATAAGGATAAATTCAGGCAGTGCCAAGATGAAAGTTACAGACTTTACCTGCAACTTACTTAATAACCACGGAATCATAGCAACAACGGGCACCCAGACCTTCTTTGTGGGCGGAACTCTTGAAGTAGGTCACAATCAGAAAGTGGGAAATTACTCAGGAACCTTCGAAATTACCATCCAATATCAGTAAAGGCAAGAGCAATAGTTCTATTTGCCAGGCACTTCCTATTCACAATATAAGTATTAGTTAACTGTAATTCTTAACCGTGAAATATTGTTTTTGGGTTTTGGGACATGGTTGGAAGTGACGGACAGTGATTATCATTATTCAATAAACGTTAAGCACTAAACGCAAGTCAGCTTTTATAACTTAAAATTAACTACTATTAATGTGAAATTATCAGTTTTCGATTAGTTACACTTCCATTAGAATAAATGAATTTTATAAGGTATAAACCATTCCTGTATTGACTCATATCCTTATCAAGAAAATGTTGTTGAGAATTGAGACTGATAGCCTCTAATTCATTCCCTGTAGCATCATAAATAATTACTTGCTGTATGCCATCAGTGAAATTAAAAACCACGTTATGAGAAGCTGGATTAGGATATATTTCAATTGAATCAAGCTCAATATTATCAACACTTACGATACAGTATGGCAAGTATATATATGTTGTGTTGCTAAATGCCGATTCGCAATCATTATAAACAGCTGTTACCTGATATGATATTTCATTCCTTGAATATTCTTCCAACTTATCAAGATACTCTGTATCATTTGTACTGGCAATCCATTCACCTAAACGAAATACATTATATTCTTGAACAGTACAAGTATCTGAAATACTTGTTGTATCAATAAATGCTCCAAGATTCCAGTTATTATTTATTCCATATTCTTGAGACATCGATGCCCAAGTTACTCCATCCAATGAAAACATATCTCCGTAACCAGAATTAGCAGGTCCTGCATCAACACCGGCAATTGGAAAACCATAGTCTACAATTGAATATCCAAACCATAATTCGGTAGCTCCCGAAACTTCAACCGGATAATCTAAGGTAAATTCATTCCATTGATTAGGCGTATATGAATCAACAGGTTGTAATACGACTAACTCGTTGGCATTTGTACCCTTCATAACCAAGAGATCTATATGTCCTCCACTTGTAGTAGGGAATAACCGTATTTTCGTGAGATAGCCACCAGCATATTCAGTTAATTGTTCTTGAGTATATCTTGCAGCTGCAATAAAAAAGATGTCAGTGTTCGGAATTGTAATGCCATGATCGTTTTCTGTATCATCCCATTCGAGCCATCCAGCTGGTGCGCTCATTCCACATGGTGATTCCCAGTCCACTAAAACCCAACATCCATTAATTACAGGGTCAGGTACGTAAGTGTTAGTGATGACCGGTGCGTTACAAAGCCTGTAAATCTTAATATTGTCCAACTTCCATGAATATATATTCAGTGTGTTTACACCCCATGCCCTAAATCGAATTTGAAATATTTTGCCTTTTATCTGATTCGTTATATCAATGTGTTTCTTGCTCCAACCAAAATCTCCATGAGACGAATCGCGGTAAACCTCAATCCATTGAATACCATCATATACCTCAGCTGAAATCTTTTCCTGATTATTTGCAGTTATATCATCAAGTCCCAAATCAAAATCCATGAATATTTTACCGGCCTCAAACTGAGTTCCATCTAATTCGGGACTTGTTAATGAAAGGCTGTAGTTATAACCAATTGGGGTGTATTTGAATTCTACTGATGGTGAAGGATTACCCGATTGCCCAATAATATTCCAATTAGTACCTTCAAGTGTCCATCCGTTTGTTTGAAAGGATCCTGAAGAAAAATCTTCTTCAAAAGGCAGTTGAAGAGTATCAGTGAGTGTATTACAAAACACCTGAGTACTAAAAAAGAAAGCAATAAGTAGGGAATTCACTGTTTTCATAGGTGATAGATATTTATATTATTAAGACAATATTTTTTAAATATACCCTAATGAGTATCGGTTGTTTTCTATTAAATCCAGCTACAACTGATTTGAGATCTCACTAAAGTTTTAGAATGTAAATAGGAAAAAGATTTAAAGATCGCAGTAAAGATGTCCCATATTGGCACTTTCTGTCCCGGATTTTTCCATTTA
>JBLMZZ010000187.1:0-10846 GCA_050259095.1 Omnitrophica WOR_2 bacterium
TATCAATCGGGAATATGTAAGAGGGAGGTAGTCAAAATTATTATGAATGAGGTCAAACTTATCAGCTTGTTCCATCACATTACTAATATGCAGGCATTCCCAAACCTTAGGAATTATATCATTATCTTCCCCATAAGCAGTAGGAGAAATAAATTCAAGTTTACCATCCGTATGTGAGTTACCTGTAGCAAAGAGTGTTACATCAATTCCTCTCTTAACAAGTCCTTCTGTTATATTAGATGCTACTTGTTCCCAGGGACCATATTTTAGTGGTGGTGTTCGCCAGGCAATTGATGATAATAAGGCTATCTTCATCTTTGTTATAATGCAGGTCGTGAATTATTTAGGCAATCATCTACCAACTCTTCTATCATGGCAGTTCCAACACACATTACTTTATCAGCTCCACCCCAATAAAGTTTTAAGCTACCATCGGGTTCAGGCACAGCGCCACAAGTGAATACAACATTGTGAACATAGCCTGTAATTTCATAGACTTCTTCAGGTTGAAGTATCCAGTCATCACCAACAGCAATAACTATAGAAGGATCATTTAGGTCATGCAGTGCAACTCCCAATCTATATACACTACCATCCATTGTGGGAAATACCCCATGATATATATTAAGCCAGCCTCGTGAAGTTTTTATAGGAGGAGCACCCGGTCCAATCTTCATTTCATCCCAGTGATATTGTAGTGGTTTCATGATTAGTTGTGATTCACCCCAGTACCTAAGGTCAGGAGAATAAGATATCCATACAGACCAGGGTGAAATTTCTGAATGTGGACGATCAAGGCGGGCATAAAGACCTTCAAACTTTTCAGGAAAGATCACTACATTTCGATAATCGGCTTCGGTGATCAATGAAAAGCGCTCAACAGTATTAAAATCAACGGTTTTTGCCAGTCCTATTCGTACACCATGACGCGAATAAGCACTGTAAGTGATGAGATATTCTCCTTCAATGAACACTATTCTGGGATCTTCAACACCATATTCCTCATATTCCTTAAATATTCCGCCAGTTTCTGGCACCATAAAGGGCTCTTTCTCAACGGTAAAATTATATCCATCGTCACTCACAGCTTTTCCCAGAATACTTCGTCCATTAAGTTTATGCGATCTAAAGATCATAATGTACTGTCCCTCATGCTTTACCACTGCTGCATTATGAACAGTAGCTACAGGATACGGTACATCATCCTTAGTAAGTATTGGGTTTTTGCTATATCTTTTTATTTGCATCACTAATTGCTTTAACCTCAATGTTTAACTATCATTACCGAAACCCGGTAATAATATACGATGTAAATTATTTTTCTTTCATTGTTGCTGTAATTCTTGGGAGCCATTCCTTGCGATAATATTCTTCATAAACCTCAAGCACAGTGAGGTATGAAATAAGGTAAGCAAGGGTACTTTCAGCGCCCTGATTACGATTCACACCGCTACTTTCTAATCCATCGCAGCAACCTCTGGTTTCATAATCATAGAGACTTAGTCTAAGATCATTTTCACCAAGAAACCACATAAAAGAAGCAAAAAGACTATGAAGATATTTCTGTTCTTTAGTAAGTCTGAATGCTTGGTGATACATAAGCACCATTGCCATTGCATCTATTGGCTGCTGTGCAAACTTAGAAGGTTCTTCGCCTTTAGTGAACCATTTTTCATTACCAATTGTAGCAAGATACCCTTCACTAAATGTAATTCCAGTGAGCCAGTCCATTGAATTAATACCAATATTGAATAGGTGGTCATCTTTAATAAATTCAGCAGCATGAAGAATTGCAAGTGGTAGAATTGCATTATCATAAGTCATGACGTCCTCAAACCATTGCCAGTCGGGAGTACTATTGTTCTCATATCCTTCCACTAACTTATCGGTCTGTTTCTTCAATATTTCAAGCATCCCATCATCAGCCGGATTACTCTTTAGATAATAAACGATTCCGATAATAGTGGCGGCAATGCTTCTGACTGATTCTAGCTTTTCAATTGCAGGCAAAGCATTTAGGAATATAAGACGGCTCGATTGATAGTAGGAGTCGTTAGGTGGATTGGCAAGCATATATCCCAAAGCCCACATTGTTCTTCCAAAAGAATCCTCCGAGCCAACTTCATCCATGAAGTTACGGTTAAAACTGAGAAAGTTTTTAAAAGTACCGTCCTTATTCTGCATGTAATCGATGTAACTAAGATAAACAGGACAGAGTTCAAAAGCCGAAAAATCCTTTTTCTGTTTTATAGCCATCACTGTCATTAAAAGTGCTCTTGCATTATCGTCAAGACAATAGCCTTCTTTCAGGTTAGGTATTCCGAATTTAGCATGCTGAATTATGCCTGTATCATCAGTCATTCTTTTAACATGGACAAGAGAGAAAGATGGCAACAGCATAAGGTCGAATGGAATAATTTCATTTTTATTGATCTGCAATTCTTCCCCTGATACTATTTCAGCCAGATGGTTATATTTAGCTCCAATCTTAGGCCATGTAATTTCACGTCCATACTCATAAGCATTTTTGCGTAGTTGAAGTCGTGTTGCCGGGTTATCCAGTAAATTGTTAAGAATGTCTGATAAATCGGTAATATTATTGAAATTGAATAACATACCCTTTCCATCACTTAACATTTCGGCTGCATGCCAATAAGGTGTTGATACTACGGCAGTGCCCACCCCTACAGCATAAGCAAGTGTGCCACTTGTTATTTGAGCTTCGTTGAGATAAGGAGTAATATATATATCTGATGCGCTCAGATACTTGAAAAGATCTTTCTCAGATACGAATTTATTGATCATTACCACATGACGTTCAAGCTTGAGTTCATTAATCAACCTTGTAAGATAAAATCTGTATTCATCGCCCGATTGTCTAAGAACATTTGGGTGGGTTTTTCCCAAAATAATATATAGTATGTTTGAATGTTTTTCAATGACTGATGGCAGTGCTTTTATAACAGTTTCAATACCCTTGTTACGACTGAGAAGTCCGAAGGTTAACAACAACTTACGTCCTTCCATTCTAAATTCCTTTTTAGCTTCTTCCTGATTAAATTTAAAATCAGGAACACCATGATCGATATACTCAATCTTCTCAGAAGGAACATCGTAGATGTCAATCAGGAAATTAATGGCTTTATGGCTCATAACAACTACCCTGTTAGCCATCTTACATATTTCTTGCAAAACCGCTTTTTCATTAAATGAAGGGGTCTTCAAAATTGTATGCACCGTAACAATTACCGGAATCTCTAATCTGTAAAGCAAAGGAAGGATAAAGACTCCGTTTTGACCACCATAAATACCAAATTCATGTTGCAGTATACAACAATCGGCCCCACTGAGATTTATATACCTGGCCGCTTCAAGATAATCTTCTTGTGAGTTTTGTTGGATAACAAACTCAACTTCATCAGGAAAATCGTATCCATCATCAATATCGTTCAATGCTACTACGAAACCTTCGTTAGGTCCCGGTTTTTTACTATCACTGCAATGAATAGATTTGAATAAGTTTGCGGTAAAAGTACCGATACCGCATTCACGCGGGGGATAAGTTCCAATATAAGCAAATTTCATAGATCTGATTTAAACTGTTACAAGCATCCACTTACATAAACAAAGCTTTGCTTTTAATAATTAATTAACATTTAAAATGGATTGCAGTTCACAGCTATTTCATTCAATAACATTTTATAATTGGAGATGGCATTATAGTTTTATTAAAATTAAGTGAGCATGTAGGTAAATTTCTGATTGTACATTATAGATAAAAGGCCCTGAATATTTTACATGAACATTCTAAAAAATATTACTGTTTCAATGCTAACATCTTCTTTATGATCTACGATTTATTAATAATTTTTGCAGGATCATTGTCAGCAGGACTAATTGGCTCAATTACAGGGTTAGGAGGAGGTGTTATTCTTGTTCCATTACTCACACTTGGGTTTGGCGTAGATATTAGGTACGCTGTTGGAACTTCACTCATTTCAGTAATTGCAACCTCTTCAGGTGCTGCGTCATCATATTTACGGCAGGGTCTTCTTAATATACGTATTGGTATGTTTCTGGAAATTGCAACAACCATCGGAGCAATATGCGGTGCATCAGTTGCATTATTCGCCCCAACTTATGCTATAGCAATTATATTTGGATTGGTATTAATCTATTCAGCTATAAGCTCCTTCATACAGCGAAATTCAGAAGAGTATTCTGATTCTCAAATAATTAAAAGTGAAAAAAGGATACGATACTTATTCAGATCAGAGGGCTCATATAAAATTGGATCAAAGACTTATAAATATCCTGTTAAAAATATGGGAGGTGGTTTTGCTGTGATGTGGCTAGCCGGGATTTTATCAGGTCTTTTAGGAATAGGTTCCGGTGCTTTGAAAGTCATTGCATTGGATAAGGTGATGAAACTTCCCTTTAAAGTTTCAACCTCCACTAGTAACTTCATGATAGGAGTAACTGCCGCTGCAAGTGCAGGTATTTATCTGAGACGCGGATATATTGACCCTGTATTGTCAATGCCCGTTATTCTGGGGGTATTAATTGGTTCTTTTCTTGGAGCAGCAGTTTTACTTAAAGCAAAAACCAGATTTGTAAGAGTATTATTTTCTATTGTGATAACCCTTTTAGCATTAGAGATGATTTATAATGGTATCATGAAAGCAATATAGATTTCAGATGAAGAAGAAAAGACCAGATTACGAAAATAGAACACGAACCATAATGAGTAATATACTCCGTACTGGTATAATACTGTCAGCCTTGATTGTAATAACCGGTGGTATTCTCTACTTTACACAGCATGCAGCAGAACCCTTTAATTATAAAACGTTTTCTGGTGAACCAGACAGATTAAAACATATATCTTCAATTCTGCATGAAGCCATTCATTTAAGAAGCAGACCGATTATTCAAACAGGCCTTTTAATCTTAATTGCAACTCCGGTATTAAGAGTGATTTTTTCGTTTATCAACTTCATATTCGAAAAAGACTTTTTTTATGCATTCATTTCTTTCATTGTAACGTTGATATTATTTTATAGTCTTTTCCTTTATAATTAATTGATTCAACAAAAACAAAGTTGTTTTATAATGACTAAAATTCTGAAATGATTTTCGTTAATTATGTAAAGCTTTTTTTTATCTGTGTTCTAATTTTGTAGGTTATATGGCAAATTCTACACTGTTCTTTAATAAAAGCATTATGCTCAATTCAGAAAGTGCTAAATTACTTCGTTTAGAAGATAATTTCAGGAACCTTGTTATGCAGTCTCCTGTTGCCATAATATTGCTTAGAGGCCCCGATTACATCATGGAATTAGCAAATGATAGAGCATTGGCATTTTTGCATATGCGGCCCGAGGAATTGATCTCAAAACCATTATTTGAAGCATTACCTCAATTGGCAGGGCAGGGACTCGAAAGAATCTTTAAAGATGTACTTAAGACAGGCATTCCATTTTCAGCACAGGAAATGCCACTACTTTTCGCAGGCCATCCTGTGCATGAAAGAGCTTATATAAACTTTACAATTCAATGTGTTCGCAATATCAATGGCGACATTACCGGACTGGCTGCAATAGGATCGGATGTAACAGAAACTGTTCTTGCAAGAAATGAGTTACATGAGAGTGAAGTAAAATATCATGGTATCTTTCATTCAATGAATCAAGGATTTGCAATTATTGATGTAATATTTGATAATCATAACAAGCCAATAGATTATAGATACATTGAAGTAAACCATGCATTTGAAATACAGACAGGTTTTGAAAATGTAACAGGTAAAACAGCTCGTGAAGTCATGCCCGGCCTTGAAGAGTATTGGTTTCAAACATATGGTAAAGTAGCACTTACAGGTGAGAAAATTACTTTCATTGAAGAATCCCGCTTTTTAGGTGGAGTATATGAAGTCTTTGCTTACAGGATTGACAATAATCATAGAGTTGCAGTATTATTTACTGATATTAGTTCACGTATTAAGGAAGAAGAAGCTAAAAATCGGTTTGCAGAAGAGCTTAAAACACTGGTAGCTGAACGCACCGAGGAACTTGAAAGTTCTAACCGCGACTTGCAACAGTTTGCTCATGTAGCAAGCCATGATTTAAAGGAACCTGTTAGAAAGATCAAAACCTTTACAACAATGTTGGAAGATGAATTTAGCGACCTTCTTCCTGATCGGGGAAAGGAATTTATTAGAAAAATACAAAATTCAATCGATAGAATAAAAAACATGATTGACGGGGTATTGAGTTATTCCTCACACGATACTCCTCAAATTACTGAAATTGATTTAAACGATATTTTTAAGAGTATTATTATTGATCTTGAAATTCTTATAGAAAATAAGAATGCAAAGTTGAGGTTATCAAATTTGCCTAAGATTGAAGGATCAGCTACTCTGATTTACCAACTCTTTTATAATCTTATTAATAATTCTCTAAAATTCTCACGAGCCGGAGTTCCTAGTGTAATCACAATTAATTCAACACTCAATAAAGAAGAACATGAAAATTTTGTTAAAATTACCATAACAGACAATGGCGTGGGCTTTAATCCAAATCAGTCTTCTATAATTTTCGAACCATTTACTCGTCTCTATTCAAAAGATAAATATGAAGGTACAGGTTTAGGGCTTGCACTATGTAAAAAAATTGTACAATGGCATAAGGGCAGCATCTCTGCCAGTGGAAATGCTAATGAGGGGGCAACTTTTTATATTGTTCTGCCTGTTAAACAAGAAAGACTCAAATAATGAACAATGGAAAAGAGATAACACTCCTTTTTGCTGATGATGATTGTGATGACAGGTTTCTTTTTGAAGAAGCACTGAAAATTGTTGCTCCTAATGCAAACCTGATTACAGCAAATGATGGTCAGGAAGTATTTAGGATATTAATGAAAAGTGATTCCCTTCCTGATTTGATATTCCTTGATATTAACATGCCGGGAATGAATGGTTGGGAGTGTTTATCTGCTATAACAAGTAACGAAATTTATAAGTCTATCCCGGTCATAATATATTCAACTACCAGTAGACGACTAGATATTGATCGAGCATACAAATCAGGTGCTTTTTGTTTTTGCACTAAGCCTGATAATTTCAACAACCTCAAAATCCTATTGAAACTTATTCACGATAATATTGATACTGATCTTAAGAAAGCCCTTAATGAATGTGATGATTGTACGAGTGTCTATTTTCCGGGAAACGACAGATATTCTAGGTTGATGGATTAATTATACACATAAAAGAGTATGTTTACCTGACAAGAATTCTATTAGAAGCTGAATCTATCAAAACTCTTTCGTTAAAAATTCTCTTGCTGTTTCAATGTATCTCACTGGTTGTTCTTTTCCAATTGAGTGTCCGGCATCAGGTATAATAATAAGTTTGCTATTACTGAACACCTTTAGATACTCAGTAATATAACCCCATTCTATACCATCACATTGACCGCGCATAATGAGTATAGGAACTTTGCATTCTTTTAATTTTGGTCGTTGATCTGTAACATTGTTAAGACTTTGCATAGTCTTTATCATGCTATAATAACCTGAGCCATTTTCCATCACGTCCTTAAACGAAGTATCGCAAACAGTTGATTTACCCATCCTATAATTAAGGATTGTTGAAAAGTCGTCCATTTCACTATCTGAAGCTAGTTTAAAGTTAAAAGTCTTAGCCACAGCTTCAACAACTCTTGCTCTGATATTATATGTTTCAATCCGGCCCTGTCTGTTTGTATATAATGGTTCACGCAGGTGCAAACTATCAGGTGGAGAAATCTTTTCAAGTTCATAATTAACAGGGAATAAAGGACCAGGCCCTGTAAGTATTACCCTGTCTACTTTATCACAATTATCCGCAATATAGAATGTCGCTAAGATAGCTCCCCATGATTGGGCTATTAATATTATTTTTTGGGCACCCAGTTGTTTAACAATCTCCTCTAAATCTTTTTTATGGCGATTCACAGAATAATCTTCAATATTCTTTAGTCTTCCCGAAAATCCACATCCTATCTGGTCATATAAATACACATCAAAGCCATCATCAGCCAGGTTAGAAAGTAATTTGATATTACTGTTATAAATAGGACCGCCAGGCCCACCTTGCAGAAAGATAATAGGGAAAGGTTTTTTGAGACCTTTTGCACTAATATGAGTGTATGCTATTTTTGATCCTGTAGGTAAATTCCAAAATTGAGTACCCTCTCTAAAAGCCTTCGGTGGTACCTTATAGGTTCTTGGGACTAAAATCAATGCTAAGAAAATAATAACTAAAAGTGGTATGGTTACCCTTAAGATTCTTGATATTTTCATCCTGATTTGATTAAGTCACCAAAAGTATTGATTTTCCTATCAAGACCAAATTATTACAGATAATCTAAAACTCATTTTAAGGCAAGGAAAAGCTTTGAGACCAGTCTGATTTGTGTTGAATTTCAGTCTATACCACTGAATAATTGAAACACTGATGCTAAATGCGGGAATTCATCAACCTTCTGCAAGTCTTTCCCTTAATTTGAATTCTTCAAGGTCTATAATTGAGTAGTATTTCCTAATGACCTCTTCATCATACTCAGCATCGCGATTAAGCTCAGTTAAAATATCACGCTGATGCTGCAATAATTCAAGATAAATGCTTTTAAAGTCTATTTCAGTATTCTCAATAGCTGAATTTAATTCATCAAAAACCTTGTTAAACGAATCAAGTTCAATCTTTAGTGATGAGTATAAATTGCTAACAGGTTCAATCATTTTGCCTTCTTTGCCATATTTCTCTTCAAGAAACTTAATGGAGGAAGACAGCATTTTCTGTTGAATTATTTGTTCAAGCTTGTTTTTGGGTATTGTGGTAAACTTGTCTTCAGGATTTACTTTTCTTATTACCCATGGAAGTGTAAGCCCCTGTAAGACTAAGGTAACCAATATTACAACGAAGGTGATGAAGAGTATGAGGTTACGGAAAGGAAAGTCTTCCCCATTACTCAAATATAAAGGTACCGATAATGCTGCTGCCAATGAAACAACCCCACGCATACCCGCCCAACCAAGCACTAGTGGGGATCTCCAGCCAGGGTTTGGATCTGCTACTTTAATAAAGTGGCTCATGATACGTGTAAAGACTGAGGCTCCGAGTGTGCAAAGTAATCGTAACACTATCAATACGATTGAAATAACAACACCATACCATATTGCTTGCGATAGTTTTATACTTCCTAATTGGGATACAATAGATGGCAGCTGTAAACCAATCAGGAGAAAAATCATTCCATTTAGCACAAAGCTTAATATTTGCCAAACATTTACTCCTTGAATTCTGCTTTTATATGTCAGCATTTGTTGCCGTTTGCTTGATAAAAATAGTCCACCAACTACTACAGCCAATACCCCGGAATAATGAAAGTACTCTGCTGAATAGTACATACAGTATGGTGTTACAAGTGTTAGAACAATCTCAATACTAGGGTTTTTAATAAGCCATCTGTGCACAGCATAAAACAGGATACCTACCAGCAGTCCGGTAGCAGTTCCCATTGTTACAACTACAATGAAGCTAATAGGTGCTTCCCCAAAATGAAACTGTCCAGTTATTATGGCTGCCAGGGCAAAACGAAAGATGATAAGTGAAGATGCATCATTCAACAAGCTTTCACCCTCGGCAATTGCAAGTAGTGATTTTGGCACTTTCACATATCTCATTATTGTTGTTGCCGAGATTGCATCAGGGGGTGAAACAATACCGCCCAATAAGAATCCTAGTGCAAGGGTGAAACCAGGGATGAGTCCATAAGCAACAAATGCTACAACAGTGGCTGTAAGAGCAATTATAGGGAAAGCGAAACTGAAAATTACACGTCTCCATTTCCAGAATTCTTTCCATGAAACCTGCCATGCAGCTTCGTATAAAAGAGGAGGAAGAAATATAAAGAATACAAATTCAGGATCAATAGTAACATTTGAAAACTTTGCCACAAAACTCAATAACAATCCGCCAACCACCAATACTATTGGATAAGCAAGTCGAAGTTTATTGGCTATCATCACCATCACGAGGATGATAAGCACAAGGGAAATATATTCTATAAAAATATTTTGCATCTAGGGTTTTGAATAAAACGATGAATGCAGCCATTAGTTTAATGAATCACTTAGATGCTTGTACTTTGTTCTGATGAGTTATGATTTGCTTTTTCAAATAAAGAGAGTGCTGCCGGCAATACAATTAACAGAAGAGGTAACGCTACAATGAAACCTCCGATTACAGCTATTGCCAATGGTTGGTGCATTTGAGCACCGGTACCTATTCCTAATGCCAGTGGCATTAAGGCAACTATTGCACCTAAAGCTGTCATGAGATTGGGACGAAGACGAGCAGATATCGCTTTAATCATTGGATTAACATTACCAGTCTTCTGTTCCTGTTTATACTTTTGAATGGTAAAGATTGAGTTTTCGCCAATAATACCGATGATCATAATCAATCCTGTATAACTTCCAACATTGAGTGGAGTGTTGGTAATAAACAAGGCTAATGCACTACCCCCTATCCCAAGAATACTTATGAATAAGACGATTAGTGAATACCTTAATGTTTTAAAAGTGAAAAGAACAACACTAAAGACGAGTAGTCCACCTGAAATAAGTATTTTCAATAATTCAGCAAATGAACTTTGTTGCTCAGCATATGAACCTCCATAAATCACCTGGTATGCTGAGGGTAGTCTAATTGTTTTCATTTTCTTTTGAATGTCTTTCATCACACCACCTAAATCTCTGTTATTCAATCTGGCAGTGATAACAGCCATAGATTGTAAAT